>CALHAO010000391.1 GCA_937931765.1 uncultured Thiotrichaceae bacterium | reverse complement strand
GATCCTTTTACGACGTTCGGAGACGGCAGCTTTGATCTGGTGTCGGTGGCGCGTTATTTACACCGGCCATTGTTTCCGGCGCTTAAACGTTTATTAAAGCCGGGTGGGGTGCTTTTGTACCAGACGTTTATGCAGGGTTGTGAGGACACGGAAATAGGCCGTCCGCGCAATCCGGCGTTTTTACTCAAGTCGGGTGAGTTGCGTGAAGTGTTTGCGGAGTATGAGGTTTTGCTGGATGAGGTTGAGGTGTTAGATGATGGCAGACCGGTGGCTGCTTTCATTGCCTGTGCTTGATGAAAATGTTGAATAATATGAAAAAAACTGAATCCACGCCTTACTAGGGAACCCTAAATATCTTATGATTGACTGATCAGTCAATGTGCGGTGGTGATGTTTTTGTCCCTTTGCTACGGACGACCTCGGGGATCTGGCTGTCTTTCAATCACAAGTTAGTGAGGTATAACGATATGAGTTCTAAACCACCGTTTACCGATGTGGATATTAATCTGTCGTCGGGAGGTTTCTATAAAGGGTACAGCGTACCTATCGCATTGATCAGTAAGTTGGGCATGGCCGCGCTAGTTATCTGGGCTGCCATGAAGCCTGAAATGGCTAAAGCGATGTTGTCAGAATTTAATGGCATGCTGCTGAATAACTTCAATAGTTTTTACATCATTGCTGTTGGCTTTTTCATGGTGTTTTGCTTTGTGATTGCCATTATTCCGTCCAGTGGTCGGCGGCTATTAGGTAAGCCCGGTGAGAAACCGGAGTTCTCTACTTTCTCATGGTTTGCGATGATGTTTGGTGCAGGTCTCGGCGTGGGTTTGATGGTGTATTCCACGGCTGAGCCAATGGGACTTTGGGGCAGCAATCCTGAGATCGTGTTAGGTAACGCAGAAGCCAATACTGCGGGTGCAATAGAAAGTGCTTACCGTTATACCTTCCTGCATTACGGCTTTCATGCCTGGGCAATCTATGTCGTAACCGGTCTGAGTATGGCGTATTACGCATTCCGTCGTGATATGCCGCTGACCATTCGTACTGCGTTAACACCCGTGATGGGTAGCTGGGCGAATGGCCCGTTGGGGCATATTGTTGATATTCTCGGCGTTGTCGCCACTGTACTGGGTATTGCGGTCACTATCGGTTTTGGTGTCAGCCAATTGGTGGATGGCGTGTATAGCATTAGTGGCATGGAATGGCTAATGAAAGCCGGTGTTGATGGTGGCGCGGCTACACCTAGTAATGAAGGCTTGATTGCTGCGTTAGTGGTGATTATGTTGCTGTCGACGATTTCTGCGGTATCCGGTGTCGGACGTGGTGTTAAGTACCTGTCTAATCTGAATCTGGTGCTGTCGATTGTACTGATTGGTGTATTTATTGCGTTTGGCTCGATTGGCTTTGCGATGAGTACTTATGGTTCGGCGCTGTTGGATTACATTATTCATTTACCACAATTATCGTTTGGTGCTTATCCTGTTGATACTGAAGTAGGTACATGGCAGAAAGGTTGGACAACGTTCTACTGGGCTTGGTGGATTGCTTTTGCGCCGTTCGTAGGTTTGTTCCTGGCGCGTATTTCCCGTGGCAGAACCATTCGTGAGTTTGTATTGGGTGCCGTTATTGCGCCGTCGCTGGTGTGTTTTTTATGGATGACCGTATTGGGCGGTACAGCGATTGATATGGAATTGAATGGCGCAGCAGCGGGTCAGATTGTTGACGCAACGACGACTAATAAGTTGTTCGTGACGATGGGCTTTTTGGGGTTAGAGCCTGATATGCTTTCGGCGCTGACGATTATGTGTGTGGTATTGATTATGACTTTCTTAGTCACCTCTGCGGATTCCGGTGTTCTGGTACTGAATACCATTATGGCGGGTGGTAGCATTGATACAGCGATTAAGCACCGGATTATCTGGGGTATCTTGATGACGATGGTGATCGGTACCTTGCTGGTCGCCGGTGGTGGCGGTCTGAGTGCATTGCAGAATGCGATGATTATTGGCGCATTACCGTTTACGGTGGTGATGGTGCTGATGTGTGTGTCATTAGGCAAGGCATTACTGCGTGATGATGTACGCGATGGTCATTTTAATGATGAAGAAATGGTTGAATATTATGGTGCCCCGCAGGGTCGGGATGACACATAATTTTTGCTGATTTCTTCGGGTTTCTGCCCCGTTGATGTTATGCTGGTGTTATAAATCAAAGCCCGCCTTTCAGGTGGGCTTTTTTGGTTAAAAACTTTTATGAATTATTGAGACAGGTATAAAAAATGGCTGATGATACAACTTTCTACAAACGTGCAGATGCGGTTATCCATCTGGCAAATGAGCAGGTGAAGGGCGATGTCACACCGGGTGATGTCAGTGCATCAGCTATGTTCGCTGTGTCACGTTATAATGCTTATATCAGTGCGATTGATTTCGAGACCGTGGAAGCTTTCAAGGCGGAACGCGACGAAGTGATTCGTTATTTCACCGAAGAATATAAGAAGATGCTGACTGAGCACATTGACGACTACACCGAGAATTTTGCTATGTACACTAAGCCGGAGTAAATGGTTTCGTGTTGGTTCTGTTCCCTTTGATTCATTCGGGGAACGGAACCAGTTAACAAATAAAAGGTAACTACGTCACATCTTTAAAGGCTTGAACATTTTATAGTTTTCTCACAACAACATGATAGAACTTGAGGATACGTAAAATGAAAAAGTTAGCCATTATCGCCATCACATTATTCACCTTGTCTGGTATCACACTTGCCAGCACCTCTGAGCAACAGTCAACAGACTCATCCGCTAGTGACAAAGCACCGGTAATTAGTTTCAGCGTGATCAAAGAAGCTTTTAAGTTTGGTTTTCAGTCGGGTTGGATGGTTAAAAAATAACTCCAAGTTTTTAAGATTGACAGAAGTGCTTTCTGATTGCACTCTTGACTGATTATTAGCAAACCTGCGGATCAGTTCATGACAACGACTAAACACAATTACATTGCCGGTGAGTGGCTGGCGGGTGCCGACACTATTGAAAACCGTAACCCCTCCGACCTGAGTGAAGTAGTGGGTTTGTATGCGCAGGCCGATGAAGCACAATTAAACAAAGCGTTGGATGCTGCGCAGCAAGCTCAGAAAAAATGGGCGAAAGTCGGTCTGGAGCAGAAACAGAGTATTTTGCAGGCTATCGGCGAAGAAATGATGGCGCGTGCTGCTGAGTTGGGTGAGTTATTGTCTCGCGAAGAAGGCAAGCCACTGGCCGAGGGTAAAGGTGAAGTTTATCGTGCCGGACAGTTCTTTACTTACTACGCCGCCGAAGTATTACGCCAAATTGGTGACATGGCTGATTCCGTGCGTCCTGACATTGAAGTGTATGTGCAGCGCGAGCCGATTGGCACAGTGGGCATTATCTCGCCATGGAATTTCCCGACAGCAACTGCCGTATGGAAAATTGCTCCGGCGCTGGCTTTTGGTAATGCCGTGATCTGGAAACCGGCCAACGTGGTTCCGGCTTCCGCCGTCGCCGTAGCAGAAATCATCGACCGCCAGACAGATAAAGGCCTGCCCAAAGGTTTGTTTAACCTGGTGATGGGTTCCGGTGGCAAGATCGGCCAGATGTTAGTGGAAAGCCCTGAAGTTAACGCGATTAGTTTCACTGGTTCGGTAGAAGTGGGTAAAGGTATAGCCGCAGCTGCGATTGGTAACCTGACCAAGTTGCAGATGGAAATGGGTTCCAAAAATGCGCTGGCAGTGATGGACGATGGCAATCTGGATACAGCCGTAGCGTGTGCACTAGGCGGAGCATTTGGTGGCAGTGGCCAGAAGTGTACGGCTTCATCGCGCCTAGTCGTTCACAGTGATGTACATGATGAGTTTGTTGAGCGATTGACGGCGGGCGCGAAGGCGATGGTGGTTGATAATGCGTTGAAAGTAGGTACGCAAATCGGCCCGGTTGTCAGTAAAAGCCAGTTGCAGCAAAATATGGATTACATGATGCTGGCTAAAGAGGAAGGCGCTGAGCATGTTTGTGGTGGTGAGCGGGTTGAGCGTGATACTGAAGGCTATTACATGACACCTGCGGTATTCGTGGGCACCTCAAATAAGATGCGCATTAACCGTGAAGAAATGTTTGCACCGATTGCTTGTGTCATCAAAGTGGATTCCTATGAGGAAGCACTGGAAACCGTGAACGATACTAACTTTGGTTTGACCTCAGGCATTATTACTGAGTCATTGGCGCGTGCTACACACTTCCGCCGTAATGCACAAACTGGCTGTGTGATGGTGAATCTGGCGACGGCAGGTACGGATTATCATGTGCCGTTTGGCGGGCGTGGTGATTCTAGCTATGGGCCACGTGAGCAAGGGCAATATGCAGCTGAGTTCTATACTTCAGTGAAGACTAGTTATGTGCATAGTGGTATGCCGGTGTGAATTGCTCTTACCCCCCATCCCCAGCCCTTCCCAAAGCCACGTTTTTTCCAAAACGTTCGATACAAGGGGAGGAAGGGAGCTTAGCATCAGTTCTAAATAACAATCAGGCTATGCTGACAAGGTCATACTGGCTCCTTCCTCCCTTTGTGGGGGAAGGCTGGGATGGGGGGAGTGCTACGAAGGGGAGTTTTCAATGAACTACACCATAGACGGCCTGCAATATGCCAACTGGAGCCAAAAAATCTTCCAGCAAATGCGTACTGGTGGCGTTGACGCAGTCCACGTAACCATTGCCTACCATGAAAATTTCCGTGAAACGGTCGCAAGGGTCGAGGAATGGAATCGCTTGTTCGAACGCTATTCCGACCTGATCGTACATGGCCGTACCGCTGAAGATGTGCGCTTAGCCAAAGAAAGCGGACGCACAGCAATTATCTTCGGTTTCCAGAATCCGTCACCGATCGAAGATGACATTGGTTTGGTGGAAATCGTACACACGCTGGGCGCACGGTTTATGCAGTTGTCTTATAACAATCAGTCTCTATTGGCGACGGGTTGTTATGAGGCGGAAGATCCCGGTATTACCCGCATGGGTAAGGAAGTGATCCGTGAGATGAACCGTGTCGGCCTGGTGGTGGATATGAGTCATTCGGCTGAGCGTTCTACGCTGGAAGCCGCTGAAATCAGTGAGCGTCCGATTGTGGTGACGCATGCAAATCCTTTCTCTTGGCACGCAGCCTTGCGCAATAAATCCGATGATGTGCTGAAAGCGCTGGCAGCATCCGGTGGCATGTTAGGTTTCTCGGTGTATCCGCATCATTTACATGCTGGTAGCGCCTGTACACTGGAAAGTTTCTGCGAAATGATCGCGCGAACTGCTGAGGTGATGGGCGTTGACCATATCGGCCTAGGTTCTGATTTATGTCAGGATCAACCGGATTCTGTGGTGGAGTGGATGCGGGTAGGGCGTTGGACTAAGCAGATTGATTATGGTGAAGGTTCAGCTGATAGCGCAGGTTTTCCACCGATGCCGGATTGGTTTGAAGATAACCGGCATTTTCCGAATATTGCGGCTGGATTGCAGAAGACCGGCTTTAGTGAAACTGAAGTTCATGCGATTATGGGGAATAACTGGTTCCGGTTTTTCTCGGAGAATTTTGGCGCAGCATAGCTAAAGGTAAGTATTTATGAGTCACGACACCCCAATTATTGAAACCCACATTCCACGTCGCCCACCCGAACAGGTCATGCGTCTCGCGCGTATGGGCAGTGCTCATCAAGGCCGTTTATCCTTTATGCGCACCTTGCTGCGCCGCCTGAAACGGGATAGCTGGACGTTTGAACGCACTCTTTGGGAGATTGATGATCAGGGTGTGGGTCGTGCGGTGTACCAGGCCAAAGGGCCGGAGCGGACGTATTCGTTAATAGCCTTCGCACATGATTTGCCACCGGAGCAACGTTCTGATCGGGTGATTGCTGAAGCATGGGACGCGACATTTGCGTTATTTGATGGTGTGCCGGATGAAGCTGATTTACAACGCTTGGAGCTAAATGTACCTAAGCAGGAAGCAGGGCGGGTCAGTTCCTCCGAGCTGAGTTTGTCGCGGGCGAATCGTTCGGTGCGTCTGTTTGATTATGTTGCGGACACCTTGGCAGCAGGCCAACAACCGGACATGGCGCAGATTGAGTCGGTGGGTTATTTGATGCGTACCACGGCGGTGTATGGTTCCGGTAAATTTGGTGCAGCAGATCGGGATCTGATCTGGCAGCGTGAGGAAATGGCGGGGCCGTTTCAGTGTGAGATGCTGAATGTGTGGCTGATCCGTGCATTTACGCTGGATCTGGTGGAGCACATGGCGGCGGTTAAAGGTGGCGATCATGCGGTGGCGTTGGAACCAACTTTGCGCCGTTCGATCGGTGTGGGTAATTCTACCGGTCTGGGTATGGCACCGTTTTTAATGAATCACCCGATCCTGCTGAATAATTGGATAATGGCGCGGGAGGAAGCAATTGCCCGTGTCCGCTCCATTCAACAGGTAGATGATGAGTCGTTTGAGTTGTTCCGCAAATTTCTGGCGCGTAGCTGGATCAATGCGGAACAGTGGCAATCTGAACATCCGTTGCAGCAGCCTAAGATCACATCGGTGAAGTCGGATATCCGGCGCTTACAGATGTACCTGATACCCTTTAAGCGCCAGCCTGATTATGCTTGGGATCGTTTGTATCAATGGGCTGAAAAGTCGTTGTCACTGGAAGGTCAGGAGCTGCTGACCATGTTGATGCTGGAGCCTTATCCTGAGCTGGTGGATGGCTTGACGGGTTGCATGAATGCGGATGAGCAATACCTGCCCACGATTGAGGCGCAGATGACGGTAGCTGATATGCGGGGCTGGCTGGCGCAGTATTATGACTGGGCTTTGAAACTGGATTTCTCACCGGATGAGAGTCGCAGTCGGTTCTGGTATGTGTCGGAAGAAAAACTGGAGCCGCGCCTGGGTGAGCGCTTTGCAGAAGAGGGAGGCGAGCTGGAGCAGCCTTTGTGCATTGGTTGGCATGTCAATCAATTGGCCGGTGCTCTGGCTGATTGGGAAGGTCAGGATGATGCACTAGCTGAGTTTTTGCTTGTTCATCCGGAATATCGCCATGTGGTGCGCCGCACGCAACAGGCTGATAAAGCACCTTACATGGAAATTCAGGACAACCTTATTGCGGCGGAGATGTTGCCGATTGATTTACTACGGCTGAAGTTGTCGTTTTTTGGGGCGACTAAGTTTGATCCACGTTCTGATCGCTGGGTGCGGATTACCATGTTCCAACATGCACCGTTCCCCCATGAATTACAGGATCTGTCAGCAGATGATTGGGTTTATCCGCCACTGACCTGACTTGCCCGGAGCATGATGCCATGATTTATTCGTTGAGTGAGATTGACGCGCATGCAAGGAAAGCGGTGCGTGGCGCGGGGTTTCAGTGGGGTTGTGCTGAAGAGGCAGGGAAAGCGGTGCGTCTACTGGCGGCTTATCAGTTACCTGGTGCGGTGGTGTTGGCGGAGTATCTGGAGCAGCGTGCCGGTAATGAAGCTTCGTTTTATACGCCATTGGCGGACGGTGATTCCTGGCGGCCCCGGAAGGGTGGTTTGCTTTGCCCTTTGTTGGGTGGGGCGTGCCTGAGTGATCGGGGGCAGGCTGTTCTGGCTGATGGGTTGGTGTTGGAAAATGTGGCGGCCCCTTTGTTGTTATTGCCTTGTTTTTTGCTGATGGCCCGTGAGTATGGTTGTGCTTTGGAACTGCGCTGGGCAGGTGTTCATGTGGTTTGCCATGCTGAACGGCTTGAGGTTCTGGAGGGGGCGGCTTTGGGTGTGGTCAGTGCTGAGCGGGTTGAGTGTGTTTGTGTTATGCGTGATATTCAGGGTGTGGCAGCGGGTAATTTGGGGCAGGATATATCAGCTGAGGTTTGGCAAAGGTTGGATGAGTTTGCGAAGTGGACTTATGTAGCGGCGACTGAGGCATCGCGGCGGGGAGCGGGGCCTGCGGATTGATGGTATGGTGGTCAATATGAAACGGGAAAATGCTTCAAAGCCATTGGGTATTTGTTCTGAAAAAACGGGGTCGGTTGTTATTCCGCCTCCTTTTTTTGTACCGCATCAATGGCTTCTTCCAAGTCTACTCTGACTTCTTCTACCGACTCCCGAATGCTATCTGGTGCTTCGCTTTGTGCTGTAATGTTGTGAATTACGAGCCAGATAGATTTCATATACTGGAGATTGCGAACCGATTCCCAGCTCATAGCTTCGTCAATGTGAAATAGCAGTTTACCTGAGTCGGAAAAGTCAGAGTGCGCGATGACTTTCGTCAGTAATCTGATTTCACGTGGGGTGTCAGCATGGCACTGTTTCAACAGGTTTTTATATAAGAGAATATTTTCTCCAATATTCGTGAAGGCATTTCATATCTTCTGATTGATAATATAGGGCAATCTTTAGGCCTTCCGGGAATCACTTAGCTAAAAAACTTGAATTCACTTTAGTAACTTGATATGTTTATCTTCCCAATAATTAAAATTTATCACATCCATATATAAAAATAATTAGGAATCACCATGAACAACAAATCCCCGATATTGTTGCCTGTAATTATGACTAGTTGTTTGCTATGCAACACCGCTCTGGCAGCCAACCAACGCCCGGCTGCCGACAAGCAATCTGTTTCTATTAACGAAGACAGCACCGATAACGCTATCACTCTGACAGCAACCGATGCTGATGGTGATGCGCTGACTTATCATGTGATACGTAAGCCACGTAAGGGTACATTAACTCAGGATAGTCCCGGCTCTGCCAGTTTCACTTACACGCCTGAAGCCAATTACAGTGGCCGGGATCGGTTCTTGTTCCGCGCTAAGGATGAAACCAGTGCTTCCACGCTTGCGGTGGTCAATATCAGTGTGCAGGAAGTGGCTGATGCGCCGCCAACGGTGGCTGACATAGTTACGAGTGGTAAGGAAAACAAGCCTGTCACTATCAAACTGCTCGGAGCCGGAGGCAGTGGTTCTATGCTGAGTTATACTGCTACTGATCCGGCACATGGCAGTGTTAGTATCCGCCGCGATAGAGCTACCTATAAGCCGGATGCAAACTTTAATGGCAAAGATAGCTTTACTTACACAGCTACCGATGGTTCGGGAGCCTCTGATCCGGCCACTGTCAGCCTCAGTGTCTCAGCGGTCAATAATATGCCTGTAGCGGAAGATCAAACATTTGAACTAAAGTAGAATACCCCGGTGAACATCATACTGGTTGGTTCTGATATTGAAGATCCTGAACCAAGGTTTGATATTATTCGTCAGCCACTTCATGGGGTTCTTGGTGATCTGTCTGGCAATAATCTTGTTTATACTCCGGTAGCTGATTATTTAGGGGGGGATAGTTTTACCTTTCGGGTTACAGATTCTGATGGCCGGAGGTCCCGTGTTGCCACGGTTCGACTAACAGCTATAGAGCCTCCTATACAGACACGAAATAAAGTTATGTTATGTGGTTCCTCTCAAAGACCCCTTAGTGATTTTGCGATTAATAAACCGGTGACATCTTCATGCGATCCCGATAATGATACGCAGGCAATGTTTGTCACGCGATCTGGTGCAAGTTCTATCGAACCCGGAACATTACAAAATTATTTAACTAATGGCGGGATTGTTATTACTGAATATGGTATTAGCCACGTAGTTTATAACAAAGCATTTGATACGCAGTTTGGCCGTGCCGGCGGGTCACGTAATGGTCAATGCCAGGATGAAGTGATGCCGGTATATCAAAAAAGTAATGATGATATTTTCTGGCAAGACAATACTTTTGTTTCAATCGGCTCAATCTCTGGATGTGGCTACGATTTATCACATCTGCCGAATATAACTTCATTAGGTGGTTGGACTTCTGAATCTGTCCAACTGGCTTATACAGATATTGGCTTGGGCCGTTTATGGTTGGTAGAAGCGGATTGGCAAGACAATGATCGCCGTTTAACAGTAGGTTCACAAAAATTGCTTAATTACATGACAACTCATAGAGCTGATGGTATTGCAGTTCAATAAGCACTACGCAACTAATAATAATTCAGAGACATAATATGAACAATAAACTTCTTTTACTACCTGTACTAATAACAGGCTCCCTATTATGCAACACAGCCCTGGCTGCTAACCAACGTCCGGCTGCCGACAAGCAATCTATTTCTATTAACGAAGATAGCACCGACAACGCCATCACTCTGACAGCAACCGATGCTGATGGTGATGCGCTGACTTATCATGTGGTGCGCAAGCCACGTAAGGGTACATTAACTCAGGCCAGCCCCGGTTCTGCCAGTTTCACTTACACGCCTAAACCCAATTACAGTGGCCGGGATCGGTTTCTGTTTCGCGCTAAGGATGGAGCCAGTGCCTCCACGCTTGCGGTAGTCAGTATCAGTGTGCAGGATGTGGCAGATGCGCCGCCAACGGTAGCTGACATAGTCACCAGTGGTAAGGAAAACAAATCTGTCACCATTAAACTACTCGGAGCCGGAGGCAGTGGTTCCACGCTGCGTTATACCGCCACTGATCCGGCGCATGGCAGTGTTAGTATTCGCCGCGATAGAGCTACTTATAAGCCGGATGCCAACTTCAATGGCAGCGATAGCTTTACTTATACGGCTACCGATGGTTCGGGAACTTCTGAGGCGGCGAGTGTCAGTATTAGTATTGCCGCTGTTAATACTGCACCGGAAGCACAGAATCAGGCGGTTGAAGTGCCGTTGGATACCACTACAGCGATTACACTGGTGGGTTCCGATGCTGAAGATGCTGACCCCGCTTTTGCGGTGGTGCGTAAACCGCTGCATGGCAGTCTTAATAGTCTGGTGGGTAGTAGTTTGAGTTATACCCCGGAAAGCGGTTATCAGGGGGCAGACAGTTTCTCTTTCCGGCTGACTGACAGTGAGGGTCTGCGTTCACGGCTGGCGACGGTTAATTTGAAAATGGTTGATGCTGTCGATCCTGAACCAGAGCCGGAACCGGAACCGAAAATAACCGGTAAGCTCAATGATACCGGTATTACCACCTGTGCAGATTCAGGAGCCAGCGGTACGTACAATACTAAGCTGGATTGTGAAGAAGAAGATCCGCAGGGTGATGCTATTCCATTGGGGCAAGATGCCGATTATGGGCGTGATGCGACTCACAATGATGACAGTGACGGTCATGCCGGATTCAGTTTCACCAAGCTGGATGCTAGTGGTGGTGAATTGCCTGCCAATGCGGGTAGCTGGAACTGTGTCAAAGATAACGTCACCGGGCTGATCTGGGAAGTTAAAACCACTGATGCTGGCTTGCATGACCGGAATGACCGTTACAACTGGTACAACACTAACCCCCTTACCAATGGCGGCTCCGATGGTTTTGCTGATAGGTATGGCGCGATCTGCCATGGCTATAGCAATGCTGACAGCAGTACCTGGTGTAACACAGAAGCTTATGTCCAGCGGGTGAATACAGCAGGGTGGTGCGGTGCAAGCGACTGGCGGATGCCTGAGGTGAATGAATTACAGGGCATTGCTGACCTGTCACGTGCTAGTCCGTCAATTGATACGACTTATTTCCTAAATACTATACCTAATCGTGTTTATTGGTCTGGAACAGCGTATGCGGGCAGTTCGTCCGGTGCCTGGTTTGTCGACTTCGGTAACGGTTACGACGGTTGGTCTTACCGTAGCTATGATGCTGCTGTGCGTTTAGTCCGTTCCGGTCAGTGATTTTGTTTTTTTGTCTGGCTTCAGGTTTGCCCTGTTGCTGAAGGTTAAGGAGCACCTGCGTGAGCAGGGAAGGTTGTCCATGGCGTTAGCTGACCTGTCCGGTTTAGTCGGGCAGGCTGGCGGGGTAGAATTACCGGTTTGTTTATAACTGGTAAGTGACCCTTCTCACTGAGTATCCATGCCGCCAATGTGCATGAACAGGCTGCCCTGTGTCACCTATGGCTATGCGGGGCGGTGGAAAGTGTGTGGATTAGCGCCCAATGCCTGGAATGTCAACTTCAATAACGGTAACGACAATTGGAATAACCGTAACAATGATAATGCTGTTCGGTTAGTCCGTTCCGGTGAGTGAGAAATGATGGATAATGAAAATTTCGGCAGTTTCCAACACTGCTACTACGCCTACAAGGCCTGCCGCCGTCATAAGCGGAAGTCAGCAGGTGTGTTACAGTTTGAACACAAACTGCTGGATGAACTGTCCACGTTGTCTGAGCGTTTACAGACACGTCAGTGGCGACCTTCACGCTCTGTTTGTTTTGTAGTTACCCGGCCTAAGGCGCGGGAAATACATGCTGCTGCTTTTGCTGACCGGGTGGTACACCATCTATTGGTTCCCGAACTGGAACAGTTGTATGAGCCGGTTTTTATTTACGACAGCTATTCCAACCGCACTGGTAAAGGAACACATAGCGCGGTGGAACGCTTACAGGGTTTCATGCGCTCTGTGCGTGAACAGTCTTCGCCTCATGACGGCTACTATCTGCAGCTCGACATCAGGAACTTTTTTAACCGTATCAACCGGGAAATTCTGTATGACCTGCTGAAGCGGCATCTGGAAAAAATGGGACGTAAAGGAAAAATCAGTCCGGAAAAGCATCAATGGCTGCGTTGGCTCTCCCATCGTTTACTGGAGACTCACCCTGCCCGGAATGTGGTCTATGTCGGTAATCCGCCCCGGCATTGTGTGCCGGAGCACAAGCGACTGGCCGCAGCATCTGCGCGGTGTGGTTTGCCTATCGGCAATCTGACCAGCCAGTTTTTTGCTAACGTTTACCTCAATGAGCTTGATCAGTTTATTAAGCGCCGTTTACCATGTCGCCATTACCTGCGTTATGTGGATGATTTTGTGCTGTTGCATCCTGATCGACAGCAACTACAGGTATGGCAAGGGCAGATTGAGGCTTTTCTGGCGGAAAAATTACATCTGGATCTGAGGGCAGCTACCCGTCTTGCGCCTTTGGGGAATGGCATTGATTTTCTGGGTTATGTAGTACGGGCAGATTATCGTCTGGTTCGTAACCGGGTTATCGCCCACCTGCACGAAAAGCTGCAGAGTCAAACTTGTCGCCTGACGGCAGAGCCATATCTGGATTTACGTAACACCGATTTGGATGCCTTGCATGCAATGCTCGCCAGTTACCTCGGGCATTGTCGCCATGCAAACAGTTATCACCTGTTGGTCGCACTATGGCGGCAATACTCGTGGCTGGGGAAACTATTTACCCTGAATCCGGCCAGCAGCAGTATTACTCCACGTTGGAAGCCGCTGCAGGCTAATAGCCTGAAAGCCCAGTGGCACTGGTTCCGGCAGCAGTGGCCGGAACATTTGTTAATAATGCAACTGGGCTGGCGATTCATGTTATTTGCACAGGACGCTACCTGTTGTCATGCCGATTTGCGGCTGCAGACCTGGTTACACCCGGTCAAAAAAGTGCGTTTTAAACCTGAAATGCGTCCGGCTGTTTACCTTGCTCCGGCGGTTTTATCCACGTTCCTGCAGCATTTGCGTTTAAATGCCCTGCCGTATGTTTTGGTGGAAGAGCAGGGTTTTCTCAGGAGCGGCCTGAAACAACGGGTGGCTATGGAGTATTATTATGGTTAAGCGACCGTTCATGTGGCGTACCCCGATACAGCGGGACATGGAAATTTTATTACTGCACCTGGAGCAGGCGGTACGCAGCTTCCCCCGTTACCACAAATACACGCTGGGCAGCGAAATACGGGTACAGGCTATGCGTTGTATGCGGCTGATCCAGCGGGCACTGCACGATAAGCCCCGGCAAAAGGAGCATTTACATGCTTTAGTGCTGGCGGTAGACGACCTTAAGCTTCAACTGCGGCTGGCTAAAGAGCTTAATGCCTTCCACAATTTTGCTCAGTTTGAACAGGCGGCACAGGGAGCCGTCCGGGTGGGTAAACAGGCGGGCGGGTGGTTCAAGCGTACATTGGCAGCTAACACTGCCACCCACAACTCATCGAATTATGAATAACAATAACCGGAGAATAACGATTATGAAAAAACAATGGCTCACAGGCATTCTGTTAAGCGGACTATGGCTGAATGGTGTAGCAAATGCCCAAACCTGTAGCAACCTTAATATGATGGAAAGTACGCCCACCAGCGGGTTTGTCTTCCACCCCGGTGGCACCGCCACTCACACCACCACCGGCCTGACCTGGAAGCGCTGCGTTGAAGGAATGACCTTCGCCGACAATGACACGCCGGACGACTATCTGGATGACTCCTGTCGCGCTTCAGAAGAAGCCATGAGCTGGGCCTGGACAGCTGCGCTGCAACGAGCAAAAAACAGTAACTTCGCCGGGCATACTGATTGGCGTGTTCCTGATCTGAAAGAGCTGAAGAGTATCGTGGAATATTGCCGGGTTAGTCCTGCTGTTAATACAGTTGTATTTCCTGATACTCCCAATTCGGTTACGTGGAGCAGTAGTCCAATGTCAAATGGCTCCCCGCCCGATGCCTGGGGTGTCTCCTTCGCTAACGGTGACGACGGTTGGACTTACCGTGACGGTGGTTATGCTGTTCGGTTAGTCCGTTCCGGTCAGTGATTTTGTCTTTTTTTGTTTGTCTTCTTGGCAAAATGTTAATACGCTTAAATTAAAAGCTCATACACATTAAATAATATTAATAACAATAAGGTCTGTAAACATGAATACACCCCAACTATTTCCCCACTGCCTTTCCGGCAGATACTTAACCACAAATCCTAACAATAAAAGGAAAACCACCATGAAACACGTCAAACTGACTTTAGCCACTGCAGTCACTTTCGCTCTGATGGGTGCAACTGCCCATGCGGATAGCTGGGACCTGACCCAAACCGCGACTTTGGGAGCAGACACCACACTCACCCAGACCGATAGCAGCAATGGTTCGGTGCAAGCCCTGAATGCGATTAATATGGGGGCAACTTCTACCATTAACAGCGGCTCTAGTCAGACTTCTGCCATGGGTGCCAATGGACTGATCCTGAATCAGGACGGCACAACCGAAAACTCCACTCAGGCAGCCAACTACGCTGTCGCCGCAACCATTGGTGATGCCATTGATACCTTTGAGCAGTTGCATACCGACACCGGTTCAGTCACCCTGAATCAGTCCGGTACTGGCAGCGGCGGTAACACGCAGGCGCTGAACCATGCGGCGGCTACCAACCTTGTTGATCTTACCCAGACAGCTAATACTGCGAGCAGTATCGACCTGACCCAAAATACCGGCACTGACAACAATATTCAGGCTGTCAATAATGCAGAAGGCGCTGTGCTTGGGGGTATAGTCACGCAAGACGTTATCCCATCAGGTTCACTGTCGCTTGACCAACAAGGTGCAGGCAGTAATACGCAGGCAGCTAACCGTATGGAAGCCACCGGCAGCACTATTGATGATGTCACTCAAACGGTTGAGTCGCCCACTGTGCAGTTTAGTCAAACCACTAGCGGCACCGGCCTTCAGGCAGGTAATATGGTCAGCGCTGCTGATGTTACTTTTCTGGATCAGTCGCTGTCAGGTGACGACATTAATATGACCCAGAATAAAGCGGGCGCAGGCAGCATCCAGGCGGGTAACTACCTGATCACAACCGGCGTAGTGGCCGATGTTTCCCAGATCATGGGTGATTCTAATGATGATGCTGTTTACCTTGAGCAGACCAGCAGTGGTAAAGGCACTATCCAGGCGGGCAACTTGCTGGATGCTTCAGATGTCGGCGCTGATGTTAATGCTATTCAGGGTATTCTGACGGGTAGTGCTACTCTGACCATGAATCAGGATAGCACCACCTTAGCCTTACAGGCGGGAAATGCACTGCTGACCGGGGGTGACGGTTTTGCTGCCCAGGAAGTGGATGTTGCCCAATTGGTAATGACACAAACTTCCGCCAATAATTCCATTCAGGCCGCTAATTACGCAGGCGTTAAGAATTAATCATTAATAATAGCTGATAACAAAAGGAAAAGGGCTGGGTTATATTTGTCTCCCCTTTTCCATAAAAATAATAAAAACAGGGCCAAACAATGAAATACCCATATCTATTTTTATCTTCAGTCATCCTGGTCAGTGCTATTGAAGCACAGGCGCAGGGTGACCAGCTAAGACCTTCCTATCCATCCGTGCCGTCCAGTTATGAAAATCTGAATCCTGGTAAGTTGGTCGCCGCTGCTCAGGTCGATTTTAAGCCTTATTATGTCGACTGGACAGATGGCTATCGGGTGCAGGCTCCTAACGGGGATGAGTTTATTGTCGATGATATTGAGCAACCCAAGTGTGCTTTCTATGCGACTTATGTCGATACTGATGATGGCATGGGCATGCCTTCTGGGACAGAAGTGGTCAGTAATGTCTATATAGGAGAAGTGAATTTTGAAAATTGTCAGTAAAAAAAGGCTATATGGGGTAGCAGTATTTTTACTGACAACAGGGGTGCTGGCTGGCTGTTCCAATAGTAAAGTGGTGATCAAGGATAAGTTCCGTGAAACACCCACCCTGACCCGTTCCAACATGACAGATACTATCAGTTGTATGAGTTCTGCTCTGGAAAAAGGTAACCCGCAGACGGCGTATGTGTTTGTGATTCGCGATGTCACTGACGGTACTGTTAAAACACACAGTGCTCAGGATGGCCCCTTGTCAGATGCAGGCAGGATACAGTTAATAAATGTATTGAGCAGTCATCTTTACCCGCATGCCGGATTGGTGACCGATACATTTCCTGCTATCTTTCGCCAAACCAGTAAAGAGAACGTTGGCCTGAATCGTTTTGGTCTGCCATCTACCAAAAACATGCATGCTTTCCATCAAACCTACGGCGCATTAATTAATCAGGCCAGAACAGCTAAAAAACTGCCGCACGCAACCCGGTTGGTGCCTTTGATTGTCAGCGGCTCATTTACCCGATTTGATACAGATAACCTGATACAAGAAGGCTCCGGGCAGAATGCTGGTAGCCGCTCAAAACGGTTGGCTGATAATGAAGAAGATAACATCTGGCGGCGTGTCAGTGGGCAGGTCGATGCCGGTAAAACCAGCTCAGCACGGGCTATTTCATTGGTGATGAATCTGGTTGATCCCCGCACTAATCTGGTGGTGGCTTCTCGCTCCTTTGATTTGATTTTCTACCGTGAAAATAAGACCTTCCGTTTGCGCATTGGTGCCGGGGATGGTTTCTATGGTATTTCCAGAAATAGAGTGGAAGTTGAAGGTGTCCACGGGGCGCAAAAAAACCTGTTGGATGCTGCAGCATTCTGGTTACTGGATAAAGCCTATGGGGGAAATACAAATTTCTCTTCTTGTTTTTCAGATGAGCAACAAGTACTGAGAGATAGCTACACAGCGCCAACAGCACAGAGGCGTGCGGAATGAAGATGGTCTTACGTTTGTTTTCAGTCCTGTGCCAAGGCAGTTTTTTGCTGGCGACAAGTGTGGCGTGTGCTGATGGTTGGAGTATTACTCAGGATGTTGATCTGGACAATCATCTAACTATGAGCCAAACAGGCTCTGCTCAGGCAAGTCAGGCCCTAAATCATATCAGTATTGATAAAAATGCTACTACGGGCACTTTGGAAAATTCGCGGCAAACTATCCGTTTTGGTGGGAAAGACCTTACCCTGAGGCAGGCTGCGTCAACTCACAGTAGCTATCAGGCCGCGAACCTGATTACCGCAGGGCAAGTGACCAATACACAACAAACATTAACGGGTGTTGGCGTTCTACATTTTCATCAGGCTGCTGATATAGGCGACGGTAATGTGCAGGCGGGTAACGCCATTATCAGCTTGAATGCCCTACCTTCACAATTTCATCAGCGTGTCACTGCTGATGAAGTCGTCTTTGAGCAGGAAGGAGGGGCAAACAATATTCAAGCAGGTAATTTTGCCCGGACTGGTGAAGCTGATATAACCCAGGGTTTTGATGTTACTTCAGGCAACGTCCTGTATTACCAGGCTGGTACGGATAACGTACAAGCGGGTAACGTTGTACTCATGGAGAGTAGTAGCCTTAACAGTAGCGTGACCCAGAATTTTACAGCGGCTGGTATTAGGGTTGACTATTCCAGTACGGACTCCAATGGTTCGGTAAAAACAGCCAACTATTTTCATCAAAAACAATAGGTTCAATATTATGAATAATAAACACCTTATACTGGCAACCCTTCGTATTATTCTGTGTTTATTTCCTACACACTCTGCGTTCGCAGATAGCTGGCTATTAACACAAAGTGTAAGGGTGACGACACCATTAGCACTTTACCAAAACGCTACTGCTGATGGTTCTATCCAGGCAGTTAATGGTATCAATACAGATACTATTTCAGCAGGTTCTACGCAAAATCTGGATATTGGCAGTAATACGCTATTACTGCGTCAAAAAGCAGGTGCTGAATCCTCGACACAAGCCATTAACTGGATGCAGGCACAAATGATTGAAGGTGCCAGGCAGGATATTACTGTTATCGGCAATCTCAGAAGTGTTGAGCTAGATCAGACTGGTACGATAGGTGATTCCAATACGCAGGCAATCAATGCCGCATTCACGCCGGTAGATGGCAGTATTCAACAGTTAAGTCAGGAAGTCAGCACAACAGCGATTTCCTTGTCAATGTTACAAGCAGGCGGGGCACATAATCTGCAATCTGCTAACCTGATTGAATCTGGCCAACTATCCGCAGCAGGTAGTGATGTAATACAGGCCATCAATATTGGTGTGGCAAATATTCAGCAAGATAGTACCAGCGATTCGATTCAGGCCGCTAATGCACTAATCACGCTTGAGGACGGTTCTGGTGGAGCAATCAGGCAAGAATTCTCAGGTATCATCCTGAATCCACTTTCTTTCCTGAGTCAAAATAATGTTGATAGCTCATCCCAAGCCCTGAATTATGCTGGGGAGCGATTATGATGTAATACGTCAAGGGGGGCGTGAAAGCCCTGTCACCTAAGGCCAGAATCAGGTCTTTTATTTACTCCCCCAACCATCCCATAAACCCATCCGGCAACGGCGTAACCGTCTTACCTTCGATAGCCCAGCCATTCTCACCAGCCGCCTGATTAATCTGGTCAATCCGTTGCTGATCCAGTGGGTGTGTACTAAAGAATGCTGATTTTGGTGTTATTCCGCCATCATCAGTCAATGCATGCAGCGTTTCAAACAAATCTGTCGCACCACCCACATGACCATACACCGAGTGCAGCGCAGTTAAACCCTGAATATCCGATTCTGTTTCCATGCTGCGGCTGAAATGCAATTGGGTGTACAGGCCTGCATTACCGAGAATATCGACGTTGGAGTAACCCATCAGTAGTTTAATGCCGGTGTTAATTGCAAGGCCCTGGCTGGCGGCCCGGATTGGGTGACGGAATTTCACGTGGGCCATTTCGTGTGCGATCAGCATGGCAAGGCTGTTCTCATTCGGTAGTGCTTTCAGCAGGCCTTTATACAACAGGATGTTACCGCCAATGGTCGCGAACGCATTCTCTACATCTTCAGATTGATAATGCAAGGTGATTTGCATGCCTTCCGGTAAATCCATCGCTGGTTGCAGGCGTTTAGCCAAGTCATCCAGGTAGTTTTGTAATTCCGGATTCGTCTGCGAATCTTCCTCAGATTCAGGGTAGAGCGCACTGACTTTTAACTCCTGTTCAAACGGTACAAACGAGGCCAGCCAGCCTGCACCAGAAGCGAGTATCCACGCAGATATAGCCAGTACAAACGCCATGCCCACTAGCAATTTGAGGAAGGTCAGCAGGGGATTAGTCTTACTGACATTAATGCCT
>CALHAO010000390.1 GCA_937931765.1 uncultured Thiotrichaceae bacterium | reverse complement strand
TTTAATTAAAGTACTTGCCGTACACCAAGCTCACTTACTCACCCAAAACAAACAAAAAAGGTAATAGTGTTAGGCCACCAGCATTATAAATATTAACCACCGGATTATTACTCCAGCCATAACGAACAACACCAGGCTTATCCACACCCTCAATATTGATGCTCAGGGTATCACCATCAATTACAGCTGCCACCGTCTGAAACTGCCCATCCACTCCAGTCACCTCAAACCCACTAATCGCCCCCTTACTATAAAGCCCCTCAGCAAAATCACAGTGCAAAATTAATGTAGAGCCATCATCCGAAAATTCTGCCCTAGCACACTCCGGACTCCGCCAAGCCACATCCTCACCATAAACAGTACCTAAGGCCAGGTTCGCCAAACGCTGCCCCACCACCTGTTTATTCTTCGGATGCACACTATCAGCCTCGCCCACATCAACTGCAGTCACCATACCTGTTCCGACCACAGCCTTCTCCGTATCAGCCTGAATCGCACGAATGGCCGCCCAGCTCTGCTGACTATCATCATTGGGTAAATCGAAATTCGCCAGCTGTACAAACAAAAATGGGAAATTCTGCTGCCATGCTTGTCGCCACTGCCGGATCATAGCAGGGAATAAAACCCGATAACGCTCAGGCTGCTTGGCATCCGACTCGCCCTGGTACCAGATCACGCCCTGTAGCGTGTAATTGCTGAGTGGCGCAATCATCGCGTTGTAAAGCACAGCAGGCGTATTACGATTACTCAGACCATACAAGGGTATAGGAACAGATGCCCAATCCGCCTGCATCGCCGGTTTATCAATACTGACTTTATACTTCCAGTCACCAGAAAGTGGCAATATCTGCAAGCCGGTTTTCAGAAACATATCTTGTGGTCGACTGGTGAAACCACCATCGCCATATTGATCAAACACCCGAATGGCTATGGTATTTTGGCCAGGCTTCAATAAGCCCGCATCGATCTGATAGCGGCGTGGCTGTAGCCAATGATGTGCTGTATTACGGTCAGTTTGACCGACCTCTTTGCCATTGATGAACACCCGATCGAAATCATCAATCATGCCCAGATTTAGAACGGCATTCTGTTGCACCACCTCATCAGCCAATACAAAACTACGCCGGAACCAGATAGCACCATCACCAAAAAATTCCAGATCACTAAACAAAGCAGGTAACTCAACAGGCTGCCAGCCACTGTCATCAAACCCCACTGCACTGAACGCCTGTGTGTCTACGGTGATACCAGTGTCCGGCAAATAACTGGTCGCTTCCCAGTCCAGCTGCTTCTGCTCATGCGCCTGTTTTTTAACATCTGGCAGATTCGCCTGACGTTGTATTTCATCCAGTACCGGCTGCAATTCCGGCTCAGCCTTTATCGCCTCAAGACTCGTCCACGCCTCCACCTTGGTACTGCCCCAGGCCGACTGGATAATACCCACAGGCACACCCTTTTTACGCTGCAGCTGCTCAGCAAAATAAAACCCAATACCCGAAAGCGCCAGAGCATTATCAGCCGTCACCTTCACCCAGTAGCCGTTGACATCGGCTTGGGGGGTTAACGCAGTTTGGTGACTGACCACAAAGAAACGCAGATCAGTGTCTTTAAGCAAATCCGACACTAGCTCAGCACCCGATGATTTACCCACCGGCCATTCCATATTGGATTGGCCGGATGCCAGCCACACTTCACCGACTGCGACATCGTTTATCTGCACATCTGACAAAACATCACCCTGAAACTGCTCTTCAATCCGCAGCAGATGATTACCTTCAGGTAATTGCGGCAGGTGAATTTCCCAATGACCTTGTGCATCAGTAAACGCCCTGCTTTCACGATTGGCTATTTGGGCAACAACTGTTGATCCAGGCTCAGCCTGCCCCCACAACCGGGCGCGACTATGCTGTTGCAATACCATGTTATCACTGATTAGCGCAGGTAGCCTGAGTTCAGCCTGAGCCGTGACTGGCAGGAAACACAGTAGTGAAATAATAATCCGTTGGCGGATGTTAATCAGTGTGGACATCATGCCACCAACTCAAACAGACAATCCCCACGCCGCACCTGCGCCAGCACCCGGTAACTAATCACCATCCCGTCCGCGCCAGCCAGCACCGCCACCGGATCACTGCCCGGTGTGGATGGATCGTGTAAATACGCCAACAAATCTCCCATAGCCACCTCATCTCCCAACTTTACCAACGGTTCAAACAAGCCATCAGCATACGCATAAACCCGCAACTCCGGCGAAGATGTCACGTAACGGGTTTCAACCTCAGAGGCAGCCACCTTTTCGTTCAGACAACCCACCGCAGACAACACCCGCCGCAGTGATTCCTGAAACATAACAACATGCTCACTATTCACCTGACCATTGCCGCCCAGCTCAACCGTCACCGCACAGGCACCATTACGTTGTGCAGCAGACGTGGTATACCAGCCAGCCCGATCCTTGCTCAAGTCCAGTGCATAAGGCAAGCTCAGACTATCCAGCACCAACTGTTGCCGCTGTTGGGTGTCCGGCCACTCCGATTCACCGTACAAAGCCACGGGCAGGTATTCCAGCGAACTGCCACCGGAGTGAATATCGATATAATAATCGGCCTCTTCCATCAGTACCGTTTCCATATAATGCGCGATCATTTCTGTTGGTGTGCCCTGTGCCTTACCGGGGAAAACACGGTTCAGGTTCAGATCATCCAGCGGTGATGTTCGCAATCCGGCCTGTGCCGCCGGAAAGTTAGCCATTGGCAGTATAATAATCTGACCGGAAATCTGCTCCGACTCCAATTGGCGGATCAATTGATTGAGAATAATCTGCCCTTCATACTCATCACCATGAACACCCGCACTCAGCACGACCTTTGGCCCCGAACCATTTTTAATACTGGCCACCGGCAACGGAATCCAACCATAGGCTGAGCGATGAACAGAATGTGGTAGCCGGATATAACCGCAATGTTTACCATTCTGGTTAAAATCCACTTCACTGTGCATAACTGATTCCATATTATCCGCCCCCTAAATTGGCAACCGTAAAGACAAGATCCTCAAGCATCTGCTCAAAATCCGGTGTACTGATGGTATCGGTATCCACAGAACGCAAAACACCAATCACACTGGCCGCAGGCTTATGCGTCATAGCATGACTAACACGGTAAGATGCTGACATCATTATTCTCCTGAAAAAGCACGAATTTCGATCATAACAGGGCCGGGCTGCCCACTTAAACTGCTCAGCGCAGCCAGCAACAAATCCGGCGATTCGGTACAAGCTATATAAGGCATAGTGCACGCTTTGGCAATATATTCAAAGTCCGGCGGCACAGGATCACAGCCCACCACCTCGATTTTCGCCAGAGCCATCGAGTTTTCTATCTCCAGATAACCTTTGTTATTCCACACGATAAAAATAATCGGCAATTGCTCCTGCACTGCAGTCATCAGCTCTGGTAAAGTAAACTGCGCACCACCATCACCGGTCAGGCAAATCACCTGTCGCTCAGGTAATGCCAATGCCGCACCAATCGCTGCCGGAATACCATAACCCAGGGCACCAAAACCGGTGGCCGCATTAAACCAGCCAGCTGCACAATCATGGTCGTAATACAAATTGGTGGCGTAAATCAGCTGCGTTGAATCACCAATAATCAATGAGCGGGGGTATTTATCTCTGACAGTATTCACCAGCTGGATATGTGCATAATAAGCTGGTGATAACTCCGCCAACGCATTGGTACGGATGCTGGCGGCTCGCTGTTGTGCCTGACGGATACCTTGCGAGTGTGCTTGCTCCTCAACTGCTGGCAGAGCATTCAACAGTGCCGTTAATACAGCACCGGAGTCACCCTGAAGTGCAATGCCCGCAGTATGCCGCTGCAACTGATCGGGGCAAATATCAATACGGATCAGCCCTTTTAATTCCGGCAAACCATCATCCCGGTACACATCATAATCTGTAAAGCCCAGCTCAGTACCCACGGCCAGTACACAATCCGCTTCCTGTATCAGCACCCGCACCGCTTCCATACTCGCACTGGCCGGTATACACAGCGGATGCTTGTGCATTAAACCACGTGCATTGGCGGTCATTATAACTGGAGCTGCCAATTGTTCCGCCATGCTTTGCAGCACGACCTCCACAGCTTTCGCACCACCACCAGCTAGAATAATAACCTTTTTAGCCTGAGATAACTGTGTGACAGCCTGCTGAATCAGCGATTGAGTGCCTGAAGAGAACGTCGGCTGATTAACCGGAAAACCAAGTGCCAAACGCTCATCAAATATTGCCAGATCAAACGGCAGACCCATTACATCCGTTGGGATCTCAATGTGCACCGGGCCGGGCCGTTTACTCACAAAGTCACTGAAAGCCTGATCCAAAGCCGGAATCAACTCATCCGCCTGCATAATCCGCGTGGAACGACAAGCTACTTGTCGGCACAGGTTCAGCTGATCCGGCAACTCATGCAGATGTCCCAGGCCACGCCCTAAACTATCCCGCTGATTAACACCGGAAATCACCAACATCGGCACACTATCCGCTCGTGCCTGCGCCATCGGGGTCAACATATTAGTCACGCCAGGGCCAGTGATGACAAAAGCTACACCTACCCGCCCCGAAGCTCTGGCATAACCATCCGCCATAAAGCCCACACCTTGCTCATGCCTCGGGGTTATGTGACGAATCCCGGATTTTGCCAAACCACGATATAGCTCAATGGTGTGCACACCGGGGATACCAAAAATCAGATCAATGCCCCGTGCCTCCAGATACCTCACCAATGCTTCACCGATCGTCATTACTCCGCACTCTCTTTGAAACATTGAGATTGTGCGCTGCTATTGCTCAGTTGTAAATCATACTCCGTTTTAAGCGGGCAGCATCAAAGGTGCCTGATTGACTGAAAACAGCTATCCTTCCACTATTTCAACCTAATACAGTGCAGAAACAATCTATGCCCCAAATGTCCAAAAGCCCGTTGCTGCATCCCCGTAACCCACATCAGGGCCGGTACGATTTCGGGAAACTGATAAAAGCCTGCCCGGAACTAACTAATTTTCTCAAAGCTAATCCGGCTGGCGATAACACTATTGATTTCAGCGACCCGAAAGCGGTGATGTGCCTGAATAAAGCACTGTTAGCCCACTTTTATCAAGTGAAAAACTGGCAAATCCCGGAAGGTTACCTATGCCCACCGATTCCGGGGCGGGCGGACTATATCCATAACCTCGCTGACCTGTTAGCCAAAGGTCATCAGAATAAAGTACCAACCGGCAAATCCATCAAAGTGCTGGACATCGGTACTGGCGCAAATTGTATCTACCCGATTATTGGCAGCCAAAGTTACGGCTGGCAATTTACCGGCACTGATATTGATCCTGTATCAGTCAAAACGGCACGAGCCATTGCACAATCCAACACTAAACTAAAAAATCATATTCAGCTGCGACAACAGCACGATTCAACAGCTATTTTCAACGGCATTGTTACTTCCGAAGACCGTTTCGATGTCACAATGTGCAACCCGCCTTTCCACGCTTCATTAGCAGAAGCACTGGCGAGCAACCAGCGCAAAACCAAGAACCTCAGCAAGAAAAATTTCAAAGCTAAAGGAACACCGTCAAACCGGCAAAAAGAATCACTAAACTTTGGCGGACAAATGGCTGAACTGTATTGTGAGGGCGGCGAAATCGCATTTATTAAACGTATGGCAAAAGAAAGCGTGAAATTTGCTGAGCAGGTCTGCTGGTTTAGCAGCTTAGTTTCCAGAAATGAAAATGTCCGCCCCCTGAAAATTTTACTAGGCAAATTGGGTGCAAAGAATATTGAAGTGATGGAGATGCGGCAAGGGCAAAAAATCAGCCGGATGTTAGCGTGGAGTTTTATGAATGCGCAGGGCCGCTGTTTATGGGCCGAAAATTATTGGAAGTGATAGCTGCTGCGCGACATCATCAATCGCCTGCTGCTGCAATAACGGCTCCAGATCGATGATCGGAATATCTGCTAATGATAACGACTTAACCGCAGCATAATCTTCATTTGCACTGCTCATTATAGCTAAACCACCACCCCAGGGTTCATAAGGTTAGCAGGATCAAGCGCCTCATGAATCTTAGCCATTAACTCCCGCTCAACCGATGAGCGCAATTCATTTGCCATCGCCAGTTTAGACCGACCAATGCCATGCTCTGCCGCAAAACTACCACCGTATTGCTCAGCTAACGCGTAAATCACCCGGTTCAGCTCAGTATTTTTATCACTGAAATCCGACTGCCCAACAGGTGGAGAGAGGTTGTAGTGAATATTACCATCACCCAAATGCCCGAACGTCCAGATGCGCGTACCCGGTAAAATTGCCTCAACCTGTTTGGCACAAGCTTCCAAAAATTCAGGAAATTGCGTCACAGGCACTGAAATATCATGTTTTAACTGCACACCCTCACGCAAGGTACCTTCCGGTAAATCCTCACGTACCCGCCAGATGGCACGGCGCTGACTTTCTGTTTGCGCCAGCACTGCATCGTTCACTAATCCAGACTCAATAGCACCCGCTAACGCATGCTCCAGAACCGTATCCAACTCAATACCCTCCAGCGAGCTGGCCAGTTCTGTTAACAGGTAAATCGGAGCATGATCGTCCAGCGGCCAACTCAAATCCGGAATATTCTGCAAAGCTAGCTGCAGAATATTGTCATCAAAAAACTCCAGCG
>CALHAO010000389.1 GCA_937931765.1 uncultured Thiotrichaceae bacterium | reverse complement strand
CTGAACCAACATTTAGAAAAGCAACTACCCTGCTACATGGTGCCCGCCTATTACCAGCAGCTGGATAAAATGCCGATGCTGGCCAGTGATAAGGCTGATCGTAAAGCATTACCTGCCCCACAAAGCAGGCGTACAGGCGGCACTGAACAAGTATTACAACTACCGGAAACCTCGACCGAGAAGGTGCTGGCAGCAGAATTAGGCCAGTTATTGGGTCTCGACACCCTTTCAATTCAAGCTGATTTTTTTGCCGACCTGGGTGTGAACTCATTACTAATGGCAAGGTACAGCGCAGCCATACGCCGTCAACTGGGACGTACTGATTTGTGTATGCGGGATATTTATTCTTTCCCAACGGTTGCAGCATTAGCAGCACATCTGGACGCACGTGCTGCAGAGAAGATTGTTGCCGAGCAACTGAATGAGCAAGCACCAGAAATTCAGGGTTATCAGGCAGCAGTTAGCCATACCCAAGCAATGGATAGCAACAATTCAGACAACCCATACCAAACGGGAGATCTGCAATATTTCGGCTGTGGCACTCTGCAATTATTATTTTTTATTATTTCCGGCGCAATGACTGTCTGGGTCGGTTTGCAACTGGTGCCCTGGGTATTATCGGCAGCGGGGCCGGTGGAAGCCTATCTATATATAACGGCAGTATCGGTTGGCATGCTGCTGTTCTCAGGCATTCTGCCTGTTGCGGCTAAATGGCTGCTGATTGGGCGTTGGCAGGCTGAAGAAATTCCGGTATGGAGCCTGCGTTATTACCGATTCTGGGTAGTGAAACAGCTGCTAGCGATGAGTCCGTTGAATGCATTCCGAGGCTATCCGTTGTACAACGTTTATTTACGCCTGCTAGGGGCGAAGATCGGCAAGGATGTGGTGTTGGCCTGTAAACACGTGCCGGTAGCTACGGATTTATTGCATGTGGGTGATAACACTATTTTACGCGGTGACTCGACGTTACTAAGTTATAAGGCGCAGGATTATAAGATTGTTACCGGCCCGGTGCATATTGGCAGCAACGTTGTCGTTGGCGAGGCTAGCATCATCGACATTAACAGCCGCATGGAAGATAACAGTCAATTGGCCCATGCCTCCTCCTTGCAGGAAGGGCAAATTATTCCGGCCGGACAGTCCTGGCATGGCTCACCGGCACAGCCTTGTGACAGTGACTTCCGCTTTCCGGGGACTAAATCCATCAGCTTATTGCGCAAAATACTGTATACCTCAGCACAATTTTTGTTACCACTAGCGCTTGCTCCGCTAAGTATCGGGATCATTTATGTATTAGTGAGTCAATATGGCCTGCCGGTACATGAACCACTGAGCCTGCTTTGGGCAATGGATATTCTGCTGGATGTTGCTGTCGTCTTCACTGTTACTTCGATTCTGGGTTTTTTGGTGCTCACGTTATTACCACGTCAATTAAACAAACTACTTAAAGCAGAAAAAGATTACCCTTTATATGGCGTACATTATTATATTTTCCGCTGGATTCAGAGAACGAGCAATAATACAGCGTTTAATAATTTATTCGGTGACAGTTCGCTGGTCGTTCATTATTTAAAATGGGTGGGTTATCGTTTCGGGGAAATTGTTCAAACTGGTTCCAATTTTGGTATGTCGCAAAAGCACCATGTTCCGTTTCTGAATTACTTCGGTACCCGCACCATGGTTTCTGATGGTTTAAGCCTGCTTAATGCTCGTCAATCTACCACCGCCTTCCGCTTATGCCAGATAACGATTGGTGAGGATAATTTTCTGGGTAATAGTCTGGTTTATCCGGCAACAGCCCGGATTGGCAACAACTGCCTGATTGGCACCAAGACCTTGCTTCCGATAGATGGCCGTTTACGCGAAAATACCGGCCTGCTAGGATCACCGGCTTTTGAAATTCCCCGTGCCACCGGCGCTGACCGGGATTTTGATCCCTTTGCTGAAGATGAGATTCGTCAGCAGGCTTTGCCAAAGAAATTGCGCACTAATGTTGTGTCGATGCTGCTGTTACTGACCGCTGGTTTTCTGGGATTTTTTCTAACTATGTTACTCGCCTATACGCTGGTCGCTTTCCATTCCACATGGGGCGCATGGGGCTGGGTAACCGGCATGGTGGTGCTGACGGCAGCGGCCATCGGTTTTTCTGTGTTATTAGAGTGGAGCATGCTGGGTTTCCGGCGCATGCAGCCGGTGACTATGAGCATTTATGACCATGGCTACTGGCGCGTGGAACGCTATTGGAAGTTCAGTGCTTCATTAATGAGTCAGCTGTTTGCTGGCACACCGTTCCGGATGATGACACTGCGAATGCTGGGCGTTAAAGCTGGCAAGAGAATATTTGATGATGGTGTGCAAATCTCTGAGAAAACACTGATTGAAATTGGTGATTACTGCACATTTAGCGCTGATAGCACGCTACAGGCACATTCATTGGAACAAGGGCGCTTCAAATCTGATTACATCCGAATTGGCAACTACTGTACCTTAGAAGCTGGCGCATTTATTCATTATGGTGTCAATATTGCGGATCATGCCCGCGTAGGTACGGATGCGTTTGTAATGAAAGGTGAACAACTCGCCAGCGGCGAATTCTGGAATGCAAATCCGGCACGGGTGATGGATGAAACAGGGCATTGATGCGGGCAATGGTGTGTACCTGCATATCATTGAGCCGGAGGCTGTAGACACCAACCAAGTAGCTTGCCTGGATAGTACCGAGCAGCTCAGGTCGCAGGCGTTCTTATTTGACCGGGATCGTCATTTATACGTAGCCGCTCATGTGTTTCTGCGTCAGGTATTGAGTGCTTATGCTGAACTCTCTCCTGCTGACTGGCAATTTTCAGTGGGTAAATATGGTAAACCGGCTATCAGTAATCCGGGGCTGAAGGGACTGCACTTTAACCTGTCGCATACTCATGGTCTGCTGGCCTGCGCGGTGAGTTGGCAACATGAAGTGGGCGTGGATATTGAGCAGCCGCGTCCGCTTAACGATTTGCGAAGCTTGTCCCATACGGTACTATCGGACGTTGAAATGAAACATGTATTTAACGGTACTAATTCACGCGAACAGGAACG
>CALHAO010000388.1 GCA_937931765.1 uncultured Thiotrichaceae bacterium | reverse complement strand
GAATTCGGGCCGCAGCATATTCGCTGTAACGCAGTTTGTCCGGGTTATATTATGACGGATATGCACGCGGCGGCTAACCAACGGCTGGCGACAGAAAATGAGGTTAGCCTTGAAGAAATGAAGCAGCGGCGTTATGCCAATGTTGCGCTGCGTGATGCGGGTGAGCCGGAAGATGTGGCGGAGGCGGTGGCTTATCTGGTTAGTCCAAAGGCGGTTTATGTTACAGGTGTGTCGCTGCCGGTGGCGGGTGGTGTGCCTTTTGGGATTTAGGACGTTGTAATAGAACGAAAAAAGTTTGTCCAAGTTTGATCCTCATCCGTTTTGTTGCTTAGACACAAACCCGGTTGCGGCCTGTGTTTTTGGCTTGGTACATTTTTTCATCTGCTCTGTCTAATAGTGCTGTGTGCTCACTATCTGTTTTTTCTACTTCTGATACGCCTATGCTGACCGTTACCGTGATATTCTCATTTGCAGTGCTGATTGAAGTATTTGAGACGATATCTTTTAATTTTTCTGCCACTGCATATGCCGCTTTTTTCGTGGTGTCAGGTAATAATATACAAAACTCTTCCCCGCCAACTCTGGCGAACTTGTCCTGTGGTCTTAGTGCTGATTGGCAGGCTTCAGTAACACTCTGGATGACCTTGTCGCCCACTGGATGGCCATATTTATCATTAATTCTTTTGAATTTATCAATGTCAAACATGAGCGCTGAGTATTTCTCATTATGTCGTTTGAAGCGTAATAGTTCATTTTTCAGTATTTCATCAAATGCTCTTCTATTGAGCAGCCCTGTTAACGAGTCTGTGCTGGACAATATTTCAAGTTTCTCCTCAATGTTTTTTTGCTCCGTCACATTACGTTGAATAGCACAAAAATGTGTAATGTCACCTTGAGCATTTTTTAGCGGCAGAATGCTTACGTCGATCCAATAGGCTTCTCCGGTTTTAGAGTAGTTTTTTACGGTGGTTCTAGTGGGCATTTGTTGTTCTAAGCCTATGCGCATGGCTCTTTTTGTCGATTCATCAGTTCCGGTTGATTGTAATAATCTTGGGTTTTGACCGACTATTTCTTCTTTTGTGTACCCCGTTAGTTCTGTGAAGGCTTTATTGACGTAAACAATTTCGGGGCCAGGCGCATCAATGGGGTATGCTTTTGTGACAAGAATCACATCTTTGGCTAATTCTACGATGTCTTTAAAGCTGAAATCTAAATCTTTCATTGTCATTAATATTTTTTATGTTATTTATTAAAATGTATTGTCAGCAACAGCATACATCTTCCACCCGTCATCAGTCATCGTAAATGCGTAAAAACCATGAACACTTTCGATTTTAGAGCCATCTTTGCGGCGTCGCACAGCAGAGGCTGTAGCATGTGCATCACGCTCATTAATGGCAGTTATTTCAAACTTCCAATCCGTTGAATGATCCCAGCCTGTATCAGCCTTCAGTTTTTTAGGGTCAATTGGGTACTCAGTGAAAAAATCAACTGAGCCGTCCTTGATGTAAGCAATGGGGTATTTGACTATTTTGTCTATCAGGCTCAAATCGCTAGTCTTAAAGCCTTCAGCGTAGTAATCCATGTAGGCTTTGAACAACTCTTCTTTCAATGCTTCGTATTTCATGATTGCCTTCCCTTCGCTAGCCTGTTAGCTTATTTACTATTATCATTTTTATCACAATTTTCTTTGGTATTATACGAAACATGATTAATGGGGTTGTCTTAATCTGAGCATCAAATCTGGCTATAGCCACAATAAGAGTCTGATCCATCATCCAACTCCAGCGAGTCCAATAATGGCAGTGCATCCAGTCCGGAGTAATCCTGGGCCGGGTTATTCCACAAGATCAGTTTTTTCAGGCCCTTTAAATTGAGCAATGGCTTGATGTCTGTAATCTGATTATTTTGCAGGAAAAGTTGTTCCATTCGGGTCAAGCCTGTCAGGGGTGAAAGGTCACTGATTTGGTTATCTTCCAGCGCTAAAAAGTCGATATTTTTTAGCTCAGTTAACGGTGATATATCCTGAATTTGATTGCCGTCAAGCTCCACAAAATGCAGGCAGGATAAGGTCACTATCCCTGAAATATCGTCTAATTTATTGCTACCTATATTCAGCCGTTCAAGCTGACTGTCCTGATTAAAAGCTGGGATAACCCGAATGTCATTGTCCTGTATTTCCAGATCTTTCAGCTTTATCAAATTAGTCAGCAGAGCAATGTCTGTTATGTGGTTATTTTCCAGTGACAGTGTTTCCAGCTGAGTTAATGTGCTGACCCATGACAAATCACTGATGCCGGTATTGCTTAAGTAAAGCGTGCTGAGGCTGGATAAATTGGCCAGTGGAGTGACATCTGCCAGAGGGTTACTGAACAGGGTTAATGACTTGAGTTGCGTACAGTGGCTGAGCGGTGAAATATCGCTAATGGCATTACGGCCCAGCTTCAGATCACGTAAATTGTGGCCATGCGCTAAACCGGAAATATCACTGATTTGGTTATCCCATAAATCCAGTGATTCCAGTTGTGCTATCAAGCCTTCGAGTTCCATTGGCAGGGCTTTCAACTGCGCTCGCAGTGACAAGCTCTTCAGTTTGGGTAACTCATTTAATGCAGCCAGCGAGCCAATATTATCGCCAGTGAGTGACAGCTTAGTGAGCTGTTTTAGCTGACTCAACGGCGCAATATCCTGTAACCCCTGACTGTCTATGGTTAACTCAGTCAAAGTATCAGCAAATACCGCAAGAGGAGTCAGATCGGTGATGTTATCGGCTTTGAGAGTGAGCTTGTTTAGCGGTGCATTGGAAGCCGTTAAAGCTTGTAAATCGCCAGGCAGGCTGCCAGTTAATTCAAGATCCTCCAGCCCGGATAGCTGTGCCAAAGGCGCGAGTGTCGTGTAAATACTGTCGCCACCCATCCGCAGCCGCTTTAACCGGGTTAGACCAGATAATGGGCTAAGGTCAGTAATGTTATCAGCCGTCAACCACAAACTCGTCAGCGTTTTATTATTGGCAAATGGACTAAGGTCACTGAGTTCCTCACACCAATGACTGAAGCGCTGTAGATTGGGTAAGGCTACCAGCGCTGAAAGATCGGTCACCGGATTGCTGCTAATGCTCAGATCCTGCAATGCAGTGAGTGATGATAAGGCTGAAATATCAGTCACTTCATTATCGCTCAACGCTAAATCCTCCAGGGCTTTCAGGCCTGATAGCGGCGTAATATCAGCAATATCGTTATAGGTGAGTTCGAGCTTTTTAAGCGCGGTTAGCTTAGCCAGGGCATCCAGCGTTTTAACGCTGTTGGACATTAAATCCAAGTCCTGTAGCTGTATTAACGTTGATAGGGGAGCAATATCACGAATCTGATTGCCCATCAGACCCAGGTTGTACAGGCGATGTAATGACGATAGTGGTGTGAGGTCACTAATCTGATTGTTAATCAAATACAGTTTTTGTAAAGCCGTTAAGCTCATCAGTGGTGACAAGTCTACCAGCGCATTATCAGCGGCTGACAAGTCCTGTAACTGCACTAAATTAGTCAAAGGGCGAAGGTCAGTCAGTTCATTATCGTCGAGATAAAGTACCTTTAACGCTGTCAGCCCAGCCAGCGGCGTTATATCGGTTACTGTATTATTTGATATATCCAGGTAGGTTAATTGTGTCAA
>CALHAO010000387.1 GCA_937931765.1 uncultured Thiotrichaceae bacterium | reverse complement strand
CCGTGATGACCACCATGTTTGCCGCCTTTATGCATGCCCCGCCCACCACGATGTCCGCCGCGTCCTTTGCGTTCGCCCTTCATGGCTTCCATTTTAGTCGCCTGTTCCGGGGTCAGAATCGCAGCCATATTTGCCTTACCTTGTTCTCTTAACGCCTGCATATTTGCATGCTGTTGAGTCATGGCGGTTTTCATCTGAGCTACCTGCTCATCAGACAAACCCAGCTCTTCCTTCATGTGGCTCAAGCGACGTTCCATACGCTTTTCCATGCGTGCTGCTTTTTTAGCGGCTTTATCAGCTTCCGGTGTAGCTGCACGTGTCAGAATAGAGCTTATACGTTTAGCTTGCTGATCGTTGAGGCTGAATTCACTTTTCATCTGCTCAACACGTGCGTCAACCGCTGCATTGTCTGTTGCTGCGAAAGCCAGTGTTGTGCCCAGGATGCCGATCAGTGCTGTAGCCAGTAATGTTTTTTTCATTTGTATTGCTCCTAAAAAAGTGATGTTGTCTTATTGTCTTTCGATGGTGTTAAGTCTATTGGGAGAATGCGCATTAACTATGCCGAAAATGTGCAAAGATTGTGAAAGCTGAAATTAGGCTATCCTTTCGGAGCAGGTCTTCAACCTTCAAACTTATAGCCCACCGAATAAACGGAGTGGATCAGTTCCTGCTCCGGATCAAGTTCATTGATTTTTTTGCGTAGCTTTTTAATGTGACTATCGATGGTTCGGTCACTGACAATACGGTTGTCGGGATAGACATGCTCCATGAGTTGCTGGCGGCTGTATATTCTGCCAGGGTGTGAGTGCAGTACTTCCAATAATTCAAATTCAACCCGCGTGAGGTTTATATTCTGACCTTTCAGGCTGATGGTCAGGTGATCACGATTCAGGTTTAACTGCCGACTACTTTCTTCTGGTGATGAGGTCTGTTGGCTGGTATCAGCCTGAGGTGATGGTTGTGTCCGACGCAGTACTGCTTTTACCCGTGCGGTGACTTCTCTGGGGCTGAAGGGTTTACAGATATAGTCATCAGCACCCAGCTCAAGACCCAATAGGCGATCTATTTCTTCAACCCGCGCGGTTAACATAATCACGGGAATATTAGAGTGCTGGCGTATTTCTTTGCAAATTTCCAGACCGTCTTTGCCCGGTAACATCAGGTCAAGCAGTACCATAGCGGGTTGGTTATTAGCCATCCAGTCACTGACAGCCAGGCCGTCATTAATCCAATGTGTTTCATAGCCGGAGTTTTGCAGGTATTTTTCCAGCAGTTCAGCAATTTTGGGTTCGTCTTCAACGATAAGTATGGGGTTCATGCGCATTGTCCTTTTCTATTTCAGGTGGCTGAGCGGGGTAGGGTGGTGATGATTTTCAGACCGCCCAGCGGTGTGGATTCTGCGGTAATACGCCCACCATGCGCCTGAACAACGTTGTGGCAGATACTCAGTCCGATACCCGCACCACCAGTCGCGCGGTTTCGTGAACTTTCCACACGGTACAGCCGTTCAAATAAACGTGGCAGTGATTCGTCTGGCACGCCGGGTGCTGAATCCTCAAAGCTAATAATGAGCTGCTTTGGTGCGGTGGTCAGTGTGACGTGCAGCTGACCGGGAGCATCGGTATAACGCAGCGTATTGCGTAATAAATTCTGGAATAGTTGCTGCAGGCGTTGTGAATCTCCCTCAATCGGTGCTGTTGCGGTGATGTCGGTAGTGAGGCTGATTTGTGCTTCTTTTAATGAGGTATCAAACTGTGCCAGCGTCTCTCTTAGGAGGTCGGCAAGGTTTAAGTCTGTTTTGTGATAAGTCAGTGAACCACCGTCTGATACTGACAATGTGTATAAGTCTTCCACCAGTCGCTGCAGGTGTAATGTTTCCTGATGCAGGGACTGGATGGTTTGCGGGTCAGCTTTGCTGATGCCGTCCTGAATGGCTTCAATTTCGCCCCGCAAAATAGACAGCGGCGTACGCAGTTCATGCGCAATATCCATAATCCACTGTCGCCGGGATTTTTCATGTTCCTGTAATGTTTCAGCCAGTCGGTTGAAGTCATGGCTAAGCAAACCTAATTCATCGTGGCTGTTTACTTCGATGCGGGTAGCGTAATTACCGCTGGCCAGTTCGTTACTACTGCGGCGTAGAGAGTGAATGGGTTTAACCAGTTTACGGGACAATAGTAATGCAATCAGAAAACTACTTAGTAGGGTCAATAGGCCAACCAACAGGAGTGTTTTATTCAATGCACTAAAAAACCGCTGGTCTTCTGCGCTGTTGTTGGAGGGTTGGCGTTTATACAGGCCGAGGTAGCCCACAACCTTGTCACCTTGTTTTAACGGGTAAAGTAGCTCGGGCGATAGTGCTGCCCTGCGCCAGCCTTGTACATATTCTTTATTACTATCATACAAAATGGTGCGCGATGAAGTGTGTTGTGTGGAGCGATGGTCTGATCTGCCCCGGTCACGGGGTGGCCGACCCTGTGGCCCTGACAGTTGTCTGGCTTGTCGATTGCTGACGCGCTGTAGTTGTCGCCATGTTCGCCGGTTTTTTAAGGGTTTCCAACTATTGTTGTCATGATAAAAATTCTCCAGCTCCGCCGCAAAACTATTGAGGTAGTTCTCATCCAGTGTTTGCCTGTATTCCTGAAATGCCTGTTGAGTACGGAAATGAAATAAGGCTGCACCGGAAGTGACTGCCAGAGCACAAGCCAGGAAGATGGCAATAAATAATTTACTACGGATGCTGAGCTTATTCATGATCTGGTTTGAGCGTTTTGATGGCTGAAGGTTTCATCTTGGATACAGTAAAGCTTTGGAGCGGGGCGCGTCAAATGCAGGCTGGGGCTTGAGCGTTTTTTCCTTATTTCTTCCTTATTGTACTAGTATAAGTATTGTGGGTTTCAAATGAATTTTTATTTATATCAGTTGGTTAGGTGCTGCCGTATATCTGAACGAAGCGCGGGAAAATGATGATTCAGATATATTTCTTATTGGCACCTGGTGTAGGTACACCGGCCGGTATGAATACGGGTGCTGCAAAATAAAAACTAAGTTATTTTTACTTTATCCCAGGTTTGCAATATGAGTGCAGGAGTTAACAATGACCATTTTTGAAAAGACGACGAAGGGCCTGGAAGAAATTAAGAATAAAACCTATGGCTTGTCCATGATTGAGCGTCGGGTACTCATTTTTATTGATGGGAAACGTACGTTTGATGACCTGAAATCTTTACCGCGCGTGACAGACTTAGACGGTATTATTAGTTTATTGCAAACAGATGGTTATATCGCTCAAGCTACGGGTTCAACAGCTCCAGCCAATGAGGTTTCTCTTTCCGGATTATCAGAATATTCTGACGAACTACTTCCTCCATTCCGTGAGTTACCGGCAACATTCCAGCTGAAAAAATTCAACATGGCTAAACACTATATGACTAATACACTCAATCATTTCAAAGGGTTTTATGGCGCAACCCGTTTGGTGCGTGAGATTGATGAGTGCCAGACCCATGAAGAATTACGTGTGTTTTACGATGAATGGTGTGAAGTTATTGAGGGTACCCGAGCAGGGAAGAAGCGTATGGATAAGCTGCGGAAGGACTTACTGGCTGTGCTTTGAGTTTGTAGTAATGGTTTTTGTTGTTGTCGAATCTGTTGGAGTAGTATGAAAGTCTAGCTCTTCAATTTTGGATAATAGCAGGCAAATCATGCGTTGTTGGAGATCGACTGTCTTTTTGTTTTTATACTGAGGAAACGACTGTTTATCAACGCCAATCCGTGTTGCCAGATCACTATCAAACCTGTCTCCAGTGATGGTTTTTAGACGTTCAATGATGGCTTGCGGAGATAAAACTTCCATTTAGTAAATGAACCATTTATTATAGTAAATAATTCATTTACTTTACAGTTATTAAAACCATGCTACAAGGGCTTAATTAAAAAATGGAGAGACCATACACGTCGATTGAGCTTTGTGCGGGTGCAGGCGGGCAGGCTTTAGGGCTTCACCTGGCTGGTTTTCATCATAAATTGCTCATCGAGATAGAAGAACCAGCCTGTAAGACGCTTAACCATAATAACATCAAGCATTCGCTGGGTTGGGATTCCATTGTTCAGGGGTGTGTAACTGAGTTTGCAGAAAATGAAGCCGATAGGTATGAAGGGGTGGATCTGGTTGCTGGTGGCGTTCCTTGCCCACCCTTTTCCAAAGCCGGAAAACAATTAGGTAAAGAGGATGAAAGAGACTTATTTCCTTCTGCTTTAGAGGTTGTCAGAAAGATACGACCTAAAGCCGTTATGTTGGAAAATGTGTCTGGGCTTCTTGATGCCAAATTTGATAATTACCGTAAAGGCATTGAGGCTCAGCTTAAAATAATGGGCTACAAGCCCTTTTGGCAATTACTGAATGCTTCTACTTTTGGTGTGCCACAATTACGCCCGAGAGTTGTGCTGGTCGCCTTGCGCTCTGAGTATGCTGATTTTTTTACTTGGCCTGATTATGAAATTACCCCGCCTACGGTGGGTGAGGCACTCTATGATTTAATGGCTGAAAGCGGTTGGGTGCACGTGGATGAGTGGAAGGCTAAAGCCAACAAAATAGCACCGACATTAGTTGGTGGTTCAAAAAAGCATGGTGGGCCAGATCTTGGGCCGACCAGAGCCAAGCGTGCGTGGCAGGCATTGCATGTGAATGGACATCTCCTCGGTAATGAACCGCCCGCGCCGGATTTTACTGGCTACAAGAACAAAGTGGGTTACGAGTATATGCCATTACTGACAGTGAGGATGGCAGCTAAGATTCAGGGTTTCCCGGATTGGTGGGAGTTTTATGGCAAGAAAACGCCAGCCTATCGACAAGTGGGTAATGCTTTTCCGCCACCAGTGGCCGAGGCAGTTGGTAAGCAGATTCTCCATGCTTTAGCTGCATCGGATAGCTTGAAGAAAGCGGCTTAGTTTTCACTCTTATTATCCAGGTAGTAGTTAGCTGCATCTTCCATCACCTGGTTACGGCTTTCTCCTGATTTTTTTGTGTATTCATCGACCCTTCGTAAGGTTCTTTCTCCGATGGACAATAGGGTTGGTATGCCACATTTTTCGGGAAATGCCCAGGAACAGGTATTACAATTCAAAGCACAACCTTCGCAAGCCCGCCGCTTACCCACATTACAGTTGTTGCACATGGGTTGCCAGTTAGCTATTTCATTTCCGCCGCCACGCGACAAGGGAACCTTATGATCAGCCTGTAGGCCTCTGACACCTGGAGTAACCTTTTTGCCGCAGGTGCTACACACAAACCCAACGGCCTCAAATAACTTGTTTTTTTGTGATTGAGTTAGGTAATCTCGATCCTGAACTTCACTAAGGTTTGGTGAGTTGATGCGCCACCCATGACCAGAGAAAGCCTCAATATACATACTTTCAAGATCACAGCCCAGCTGGTCGCGTAATTCCCTGGCACGTCGATCAAAGTATTTTTGGTCTGTTAGGGTTAGTAATTCTGCTGATGAAACCCAAGGTTTAGGGAATGTATCATTTTCATTTCCCCATAGCCGCCTCAGTATTTTTTCCTTTACTGCACTGAGCTTCCGTTTGCTGGGTAGTTTGTCAATATAACTATCTATATCCATAGTTTCTTGTTCTGCGATGACCGATGGAGAGGGAGTTGATTGTAACGAGCTTATTGTTGTGCTGAAACATACTCCTTAAGCACTTTGTCAACGCGGGTTTGCCAGCCTTTGCCTGTGCCACGGAAATATGAGGTCACTTCAGGAGACAGGCGAATGGTGACGCTGTCTTTGGTCACTTCTGCTTTCGGTCTTCCCATAGGGCGCATAGCCTTCACTTCTTCAGTGGATAACTCATATGTGTCAGTATCATTGGCAATACCTTCTCTGATCTTTGCGTCATCTTCGTCGCTGGGTAAGTCGAAAATCCGGCCTGATTTAGATTTTACTTGCATAGTCTTTTACCTCTCTTTTCGTTGCATGTCGCAGACTGATAACCCTGAGTACGTCATTCTCTTCGGTGAACACCACGCAAAATAC
>CALHAO010000386.1 GCA_937931765.1 uncultured Thiotrichaceae bacterium | reverse complement strand
TGAAATTGAGTCGGTACAGCTGGCACGTTTGCAGTGGACAGTGCAGCATGCTTACGCTAATTCACCAATGTATAAGAAGAAATTTGATGAGCATGGTGTGCATCCGGATGATTTAAAACAAGCGGGCGACCTGAGCAAGTTTCCTTACACCACTAAAAAAGATCTGCGGGATCACTATCCGTTTGACTCTTTTGCAATGCCGATGGAAAAGATAGTGCGCATCCATGCCTCCAGCGGCACCACCGGTAAACCTACCGTGGTGGGTTATAGCCAAGGCGACATTGATCGCTGGGCTGATCTGGTCGCACGCTCGATTCAGGCAGCGGGTGGCACAGCCGGTGACAAAGTCCATGTGGCTTACGGTTATGGCTTGTTTACCGGTGGTCTAGGGGCGCATTACGGTGCTGAACGTCTGGGCTGTACGGTGATTCCGTTTGGTGGCGGGCAAACCGAACGGCAGGTGCAGTTAATTCAGGATTTCAAGCCTGAGATTATTATGGTGACACCGTCTTATTGCCTGAATATTGCTGATGAGTTCGAACGTCAGGGTATTGATCCGCGCACTTCCTCTTTGCGTGTTGCTATTTTTGGTGCTGAGCCGTGGACTAATGCTATGCGTGCTGAAATTGAACAACGCATGGGGTTGGATGCGGTGGATATTTATGGCCTGTCTGAAATCATGGGGCCGGGTGTGGCGCAAGAATTTTTGAGCACCAAAGATGGCCCGACTATTTGGGAGGACTGTTTCTATCCGGAAATTATTCACCCCGACACGCTGGAAGGCACACCAGACGGTGAAGAAGGCGAGTTGGTATTCACTACTTTAATCAAGGAAGCGTTACCCATTATTCGTTACCGTACCCGTGACCTGACCCGCCTGTTACCGGGCAGTGCTTCCAATATGCGTCGCATGGAGAAAATCACCGGGCGTACTGATGACATGATGATTATCCGGGGGGTGAATGTCTTCCCGACTCAGATTGAAGAGATGATCATGAAAACAGACAACCTGTCACCGCATTATCAGATTGAGATTCATCATATTGGTAATATGGATAGTCTGGCGGTGAATGTTGAGGCCAGCAGCAATGACGTTGATCAGGCCGCAAGAGATCAGGCAGCTAAAACATTACAACACCATATTAAGACCATGATCGGCGTTAGCACGAAAATTAATGTTAAATCCGAGGGCGAAGTAGCGCGTTCGCAAGGTAAAGCTCAGCGGGTAGTGGATTTGCGTTAGTAATGATTCATGCCTTAATTTTATTATTTGGCTATCAATTGCTGGGCACAGTGATTGAGCAGCACTTCGGGCTGCCGGTTCCTGGCCCGGTGATGGGTATGGTATTTTTATTACTAACACTGTTCATCTACCCAGCGCTGGTGCCACGCTTGCAACCAGTGACGACAGTATTGATTAAGTATCTGCCCTTGCTGTTTGTTCCGGCAGCCACCGGTATTATTACCTTCAAGCAGCTACTTAGCTTTGATGGCATCGCCTTATTTTTTGTATTAGTGCTCAGCACCATGATCGGCATACTCAGTACAGCCTGGATATTCTGTAAACTGGCGCGGCGCTGGGCACCACCAACCGATGAAGAACGTGCTGCATGACTGAGCATGATATTCGCCAGACCTTTGTCTATCTGGCGGAAACACCACTATTGTGGTTGTGGCTCACCCTGATTTGTTACGAGCTGGGCATGTGGATTCAGCTACGCAGCGGGCGGGCTAGCTGGGCGAATCCGGTGGCGTTATCAGCAGCGATGCTGGCTTTGTGTATCTGGGCATCTGGTGCAACTTACCAACAATACTTTGCTGGCTCACAGTTCATTCACTTTCTGCTAGGCCCTACTGTTGTTGCCCTAGCGGTACCATTAGCAACACAATGGCACAGCGTTAAACGCGCCATGCTACCCTTATTAATAGCCTTGGTGCTGGGTTCAGTCATTGCTATTCTATGCGCTGTGGGACTGGCTTATGCTTTCGGACTGGACATGACCATTATTAAATCCATCGCCCCCAAAAGTGCCACCGCGCCGGTCGCTATGGGCATTGCCGAAAGTATCGGTGGCATCACCAGCCTCGCTGCCGTGAGTGCAGTCATCACCGGTATTATTGGTGCCAGCATGGCCACGCCCTTATTGAACCGCCTGCAATTTAAAGACTGGCGGGCGCGGGGATTTTCAGTCGGCCTGAACAGTCACGGTATTGGTACGGCACATGCTTTCACTATCCACCCGGTAGCGGGCGCTTATGCCTCGGTAGGCATGGCTTTGAATGGCATCACGACGGCGCTATTAGTACCTGCGTTGTTCTGGCTCGCATCAGTTTTTTAAAGGTAGAATCTACTGTGACTTCTCAACCAATCAATCAAGCTACATTACAACAAACCATTCACGACACCATCCCCCTAAGTCGGCACATGGGTTTTACCATAAGCTCGCTATCCGACCAACACATTGAGGTCAGCGCCCCGCTATCAAACAATGTGAATATTCACGGCACAGCTTTCGCAGGCAGCATCTATTCCATTGCAACACTGACCGCCTGGGCATTGGCCTATTACACCCTGCGCTCCGCTCATTCGGATGCCGATCTGGTCT
>CALHAO010000385.1 GCA_937931765.1 uncultured Thiotrichaceae bacterium | reverse complement strand
GCACAAGATGTAGTAATACGTAGTGCGGAATTTTTCACACTGCGGACACCGGATTTATCAGTCACCGTGCCAGTAAACGAATAATCAGCCACCGCAGCACCCTTGGCACCAATATTCATTTCATTCTCTTCCTGAGAAATGATTTTATCCAGACTCAACTGACCATTTGCCCAAATCGGTGATAACTGCTCTGCCTGCATCTGGTGACAAATTTGCACAGGATCAGGCCTCACACAACTAAGCGCAAAAGCAGAATGAGTAGCGGTTAGCAGGGTGATGGCTGCTAAAATTTGCAGACTGGTATGTTTGATTTTCATGATATTCCCTCGGGGTTATTGTTATTTATATGACAGGGAAAACAGGGCATGAGTTCAAAGCTTTGAATGACAACTCTCAACATCGAGTAGGAGGTGTAATTACTTCCACAAAGCCTGACTCATGTGCAAAGCACCAGCATTATAGGCACTTTTCTGCACTTGTTTTTCGCCAAGTTCCAGCCGCATCAGACGATTAACACGGGTTCGTGGTCGTTTTTATCGCCACCAAAGTACCTTGCGTAGATGGCCAGAATAAGCATACTTCGCTAAGTAGTACGGGCGGTCAATAGGTCTGTTTTAGTCACCAAATCCTATCTTATTTTCCGGAAATTTTGCAATGGAGAGTGCCTTAAGGACTCCTTGATTCAAACTAAAAACCTACCTAACTACATAAATGTTAAACGAAATGTGCAAATATCACAGACTTCAATTCTTCCCAAACCTACTATAGATGCAGTAGATTTATACTGCTGAGAGATTTGTACTTTTTGGATACAACTACCTGCCAAGGCGCTATCCGATCGGATCAGAAGCAAAATTTCCATAAGAACCAACAAGAGTGAAGTCAAAAAATGAAACCACGTTCAAGTGTTGCAAAAGAATTCTTCGCAGCGGCTAAAATAGACAACCCTAGCATGAGCACTTCCAGGACTTCTCTTCGGGAGATCATTAGAATATTAAACTACTATTACTATGGCTTTGATGGAACAATAAAACGCCCACCCTCACACAATCAGATACAACACGATTTAGAGAGAGCACTAGGAGCATTACCCGCTGCTAAAAAAACGCGTTATGCATCAGCTTTAAAGTTATTGAGGTCTTATTTCCCACAGAACCAATATACTTCCGTTCCCACCCCCACACAGGCTACGGCACAAAGAAACCAATATCGCCCTGCACTTCATCGTACCGCCCCTGCATCTCAATATCGCCCCGCCCCTGCACCTGGAGAGAGAGCCACACCTACTGCAAACCACTATGTACAATGGCAACCAATCCCAACAAGTCAGTATACTTCGCCACGGTCTCCATCGGCACCGCTACAAGCAGCTATAAACCCTCAATATGATGCTTTTCCTGATGATAGCCTCTAAAATAACTGGAAAAAGCAGGCTTTAATGACCATTATGCCAAACCCAATACCAGTGAAGATCGCTCGGATCATCAGGTGCACCTTTATTTATCTATGGGTGTCGCCATTAAGCACTGTAATCAAGAGTGGGATACTGACATCACCTACAGCCCTCTGGGGCACGACTTTGTCTAACCTCCCTATCATCCAGCAACCACCACATGTACCGAAACAGCGCCTATTATGGTACACATAAAAAGCTCGGAATAAATTCCGAGCCTTATACTTCGCAATACAGACAGGGGGAGACTGTACCGTATGTTAAAAATTGACCTATATTAATTTGGACATTTTCAAGCTACCTTAGTTCGATCAGTTAATTTCACCATATCGTTCATAACGCCATCCAGGCCGCCATAAACATTCAGCGAATCGATCTGGCCGGTGATGTTTTCCAACACCTCAAGCTCCTTCAGCCGCAGCAAAATCGGGTTGCCTTCCATCAGCTTCGCCGTGTTGTGCAAAGAACGTGTCGCCTGGGTTTCTTCACGCCGCCGGATCAGATTGGCTTCCGCAGTTTTCTGCGCTTCCACTACCTCAGCCAGTATGGTTTTCATATCACCCGGCAATACAATATCCCGTGCACCGACCGTTTTCAGTTGCAGTCCATACTCAGCCGCTTTCGCCACCACAATGTCCTGCACCTGCTTATTCAGCAGATTCTTATCGGTCAGTAACTCATCCAAGGTCTGGGTCGAAACCACCGCCCGCAATGCCAACTGCAATTCCCGATACAGAAAATCGTAGTGATCCACTAAAGCCTGTTTTACCAACTGTGCATCAGCAATCTGCCAGGTCGCAGACAGATTAATACGCAAGCTTACGCGGTCTTTCGTCAGAATTTCCTGACCATTGACTTCCATATTCTGCAAGCGCATATCCAGGTGCTGCACTTTAATCACCCGGTTAAACTTCCACCAGACATGCACACCGGATTCCAACATACCTAACTGCTCACCATCGACTTCCAGAAAACCGGTATGACCTTCAGCCACCGTGCTCATAGTGATAGCCGTCGCCGCAGCCATCTGTAAAGGCTGCTGTCGCACCGATAACAGTAAACGCGCCAGTGATTTAGGCAATTTATAGTCTTCGCTAATATCCAGCTTACGCACTTCAATCACCTGCTGCCCCAGCCAGTAAGCACCACGTTGTGCCGGAGCCTTGATGTCTTTCAACACACCATCCTGATACACCAGACCGACTTCATCTTCACCAGTTACCCAGCTCAGTACGTAATCAGCGAAGGCATCGGTATGCAAGCCAATCAGGTGTAGCTGTTTACTATCAACCGCACCATCTACCGCAACCGTCTCAATGGAATACTCATGCTTCCAGTCAAAAATTTCGTGCACACCGGCGGGCAAAACACTGTGGAATTGCTCATTTTTAAATAACAAACCACGGTGTGACTCAGGAATAATTGTTTTGGTTTTAAAAATCATGGTTGTTCTCCTTACAGCTTATTTGGAAATATAAGTGGCGTAACCTCCACACCCGTTCAGGCCTGACTATTTACAAAGGACAGGATGATCCGCACGGAATGATCTATTCACACATCATTCGGTACAGGCATCATGTCCGCTGAACCCATAATCAGGGCTGCACAGATGCTGGTTTACCGCTGCCCGTCCAGAAATACCGGCGTGTCGCCACACCTTCTTTCCATCTGAAACATCAGCAAACCCGGAGGTCACTGCCGTATGCCCTTGCGGGCTGTTTTTATAGCTAGCGTGGATGGCTAGTTGTGCTAATCGGAATCGAACCGATAACAGGTTGATTATCATTCAACTGCTCTACCAATTGAGCTATAGCTATGTGTCGTTAGCCGGAATCGAACCGGCATCCGCTTCTTAATAGGAAGCTGCCTTACCATTAGGCAATAACAACCAGATCTAACCCGTTGTATTCACCGATACACCCGCGCATCCAGTGGTGGCGGTGTCAGGCAGGTATACAGAACCTGCTCCACAAGTGAATACTTCAAGGTTAAATTCTTTATCAATGGATTATTCTTTCACTCTCCATTGCGTTTTTCGTGTGTGTTTCCATGTTCTTACAAACTCACGCATCAAATCATCGTAAGCATGCGGCAACACATTTGCATGGCGCTTGCTCCGAACCTGAATAGTAATATCCAGCTCCTGCACATACGCCATTGCACTGTAATACTGTGTCGCCTCATTTTTTGTATGAGGGAAACGGTAACATCTACCCATTGTTGATCTCCGCTGATTAAATTACTCAGCGGAAACCGGAACCTCTTAACTTGATTAAATAATGCTTATTCATACTGTCACCCTGATTAACTTGTCACTCAACACATGTCACATCAGCCTCAGCCATTGCGTGCTTCTATGTTCTGGCCCTGCCACCACCACTCTGACCTCATGTACTCCGGGCGAATATCGAAAGTCTGATCAACTTTTTCTATTAGCTGCTTTGCCTCAGCAATATTTTCATGCTCTGTCCAGGCTTTTAATACATCCAGAAAGCCCAAAAGATCACGCTCAACCTGCTTAAGATTGTCTGCAAAAACAGCTTCTTCCATTTCCAGATCAGGTGAATCGTTGGGCTTAGTGCCATCAAGCTCACCATCCCACCAGAATTTTATCGGCCCCTGGTCTGTTTTCTCAAACACAGGACTAGGATCATGTCCCATCCAGGGTGAGCAACCCCCTTCCTGAAAACTTAACCATTCGCGCCAGTCTTCCAATCCACAGCAGCATCCCGGAAAGATGCTGTCCTCAGGGTTCTCGGCTATAACAGCAAT
>CALHAO010000384.1 GCA_937931765.1 uncultured Thiotrichaceae bacterium | reverse complement strand
TCCGCAGCTGGCCGAGTTACCGTTATTTGTGCAGGATTATGTCTATGCTCATGCGCTGTATGAGTCGGAAAACGCTAAAATAAGCATGGTGGAAGAGGCAATTGCTACGACTTATCAGCACCGTGAGCAACATGCGCATCTGGTAGTGATGTCCGGGCCGAGTGGTGCGGGGAAGTCCAGCTGGATTGCGCAGAACTATCCGGATTACATGCTGATTTCGTTGGATGAATTACGTAAGGAATTTAACGGCTCGCGTGATTCACAGGCGAATAAAGGTCAGATTATCCAGCACGCTAAGGAGCAATTGAAAGCAGCGTTGCGCAGTAAACAAGGCGTGGTGTGGGATGCGACTAACCTGCGTAAGGATTTTCGTTCGGTGATTTGTACGCTGGGGCGCGACTATCATGCGTTGGTGTCATTGGTGGTTTTCTTATTACCGGAAAAGCAGTTGTTTATTAATAACCGCAACCGGCACCATCAGGTGGCTGATAGTGTGTTGATGAAACAGCTGGATAGTTATCAGTTCCCGCTGTTGAATGAGGCACATCAGTATTTGGTGGTGGGTGAGAAAGGTCAGACTTTGTTTCGCAGCGGGTACTATCAGCAATGACGGACTGTTTTGTCACTCATTCAGCTGCACTCGCGTGCCCCAAGGCACTTCTCCGCGCCCCTTAACCAACCACAGCACCGGAAAATCAGGGGCGCTATCTGGAAAATACCCCTGTGCATCCGTAAAATAAACCACTATATCCGGCTGGCGATCCTGCATCGCCAGCCACTCAAACACCGGTCGGAAATCAGTACCACCACCACCCTGAATAGATTCCGGTAAGGTGACTTCTTCCCATGCCTCAAACTGCAGCGGAAAGCCCTCAATAATCTTGGAGTCACAAGCCAACAGAGTAACCGTTGCACGTATCTGTCCTTTAATAGCATTAATCTCAGACAGGCAACTCAGCAGTTCTTTATCACTCACCGAACCACTGACATCCAGTGCCACCGCCACATTAATCTGCTGGCTTCTTAAGGTCGGGAATATCGCCGGACTACCGCGTCGGGTAGAAGGGCGGGCATAGCTGTAATCATCTCGTGCCAGCGCCGTCATGTAATGTGCCAGCAGATTGCGCCACGGTAATCTGGGTTGCAGCAGTTCATCAACCAGTCGCTGCATAACGCCACTGAGTTTTCCGGCTTGCTGCGCCTGTTGTGCCGCACCGGCCATGCGTTGTTGCCATTGTACAGCCAGCTCTTCTGCTTCCTGCTGACTCAGCGGTGGGGGCGGTGGTGCACCTCCGGCTGCTTCATCGAATTCCTGTTGCGGACTATTGCCCTGATCACCCTCAGGCTCGGTTTCATTAGGCTTTTCCTGTGGTTGTTCATCCGGCGCACTATCGCTTTTGGGTTTATCCTGTTTGTCACGATTTTCCAGCGGGTTTTCACTGCTGTTTTGCCCGCCTTCTGCCGGATTATCTTCCTTGTCATATAAATGCTGATCCAGTGTTTCACTCAGGTCATTATCATCAATACAGGGGTAAATCTCCTCCGCTGTCATGCCATCATATTCTTTCAGCATAATGATGCCGGGTGGTGGTTTCAGGCCATCTTCGAGCAGAATCGGATTAATCGCATAATCACAGGCCAGGTCCCAGCGATGCTTTACCCGGTGCTGGCGACGCGCAAAGTGCGATAAGGCACAGTGCAGTGCTTCATGTGCCAGTACAAACTGAGCCTCATCGGGTCGCAGTTCCTGCACGTATTCCGGATTGTAATAAAATTTTCTGGCATCAGTGCCGGTGGTAGCGCACCAGGCTGGATTAGCGGCCTGCAAAGGCAGGCGCAACACCAGTGCACCCAGAAAAGGTTTATCCAGAATCAAACGGGTACGTGCCGCGACCAGTTTATCTTCGATGATTTTTAAGTCAGCGGGGCCAAGTGCTTCGGTGTTAGTCATAAAGCATAATGTCGCCGATGGATTCCGCCCAACTGGCAAATTCAGGCACTGCGAACATATCGTCACCAATGGCACGTAACATATCGGACACCAGCATTACACCCATTTCCTTGAGTGGGAAAGCGTTGGCGTAATTAAGAATATGCCCGAAGGTCTGTTGTGCCTCACTGCTGTCTTTAGCGCGAATGGCACGCCCGACCAGCGCCGCTGCGACAGCGTATTGCAAATCAACTTCTTTGGGGGATTTCACCTCTTCGCCACGCAAAATAGCATCCAGATCCGGCATTTGATCCAGGCTATCAACAAAGGCCTTCAGCTCAATGCCTGCCGCTGGCCCGACACAGGACTGTAATCCACCCAGTAATAATTGCGGGTGATCACCAAATTTATGCAGGGCACGATGCGCAAATTCCCAAGAGCGGGGTGTTGGAAAAGCGACCGGGTTGTGTGCGGGGTCAAAGTTAAATAATTGTTCGGGGCGAAAGCGCAGAAAGGCAATAATGCGCTCATCTATATCATGCTGATAAGCCCAGGCTACCCAGTCATCCAGATTCAGTTCGACTTCAAAGTGAGAGAAACGATTGGCTAGCGGGGAGGGCATGGTATAAGTGACACCACGATCACCTTGGCGGTTGCCTGCAGCAAAAATAGCCCAGCCATCAGGAATCGTATAATCACCCAGTCGCCGATCAAGAATCAGTTGGTAGGCAGCGGCAGAAACACTGGGTACTGCGGAGGTGATTTCATCTAAAAACAGAATACCCTTAGGGCCGTGGCGCTTGGTATTTGGCAGCATGGATGGAATGGCCCATTCAACCAGATGTTCTTCGCGGAACGGAATGCCGCGTAAATCGCTGGGTTCCATTTGTGACAGGCGAATATCGATCACCGGTACCTGATGGCGTTCGCCTACTTGGGTGATAATCTGGGATTTGCCTACACCTGGCGCACCCCATAACATCACTGGCGTATGGTAGCCGTTTTGGGCACCGAGAAATTCTTTGTCGAGCACTGAGCTGAGTTGCGTTGGGCGCATTAAAACGACCTATTACTGTGAAAGTCGAAGACTTTCATGCTTGGGGGTGAAATATTTTCATGTGCGTTACTGTGAAAGTCAGAGGCTTTCATGCTTGAGAATGAAACCTTTTCATGTGCGGTAAGTGGTAAAGGATTAGAATGCATTTAATTCCCCGTTAGTTTTACTTGATGTTGCATCCCAACCCTTGCCGGTAGGTTTGCGCTATTTGTGCATTAAGCGGTACGTTCTTTAGCGTCAGTGGTATTTTTTCCCCGTCAAAAGGTGTTTTTGGCACCTGAGTACGATTAAAAAAAATCATATTCACTCACTGCATGAAGATAGTATCAGTCTGGACTAAACTCCTGCATATAGCTTTTGGGAGGTTTTGATGTTTCCTTCAGCTTTATTGTGTAAAATTGCCGGGATGTGAAGCTTCTGCTGAGCTTGAGTGTTGTAACCACAGCACTCAGGATAGCACCGTAGGCGTAAAAGGAATGAGATGGCTGATGGCTATGATTGTTGAAAACAGGGTGTCAAGTTGAGTCAGGAACATACGCAGAATAGCGAGAAACAAACCAACAGTATCGGGTGGACAAGCCCTTTTAAAGCCATCTGGTTTGCCATGAGGTTGTTTGGGCGCGTGTTCCGGATACTATTTATTGTGGTGTTGGTGCTGGGAATTCTGGCGGGCATTGTTTATGCCATGCAGCTGGACGAACAGGTGCGCTCACAATTTGAAGGTAAACGGTGGTCGTTACCCGCACGGGTCTTTGCCCGACCGCTGGATCTTTACGTCGGCCAACAGGTTTACGCAGGCCATCTGGAACAGGAATTAAAGCTGCTGAACTATGTGGCTGTGAAGGAACCTGTTGAAACAGGGCAATACCTGCGCACTAAAAATAATTTCTTAATCAATACCCGTGGTTTCCAGTTTGCAGAAGACATGGAGCCTGCACGTAGTATTAAAATCAAAATTTCCAAAGGCAAAATACAGCAGCTCGAATATAACAATGGTCAGGGCACTTTGCCGTTGATGCGCCTGGAGCCGGTGCTGATTGGTAATTTCTACCCCACCAAAAAAGAAGATCGGGTGCTGGTTAAACTGAGTGATGTCTCACCAGCCTTAATCAAAGGCTTGCTGGCGGTTGAGGATAAAAAATTCTATGAGCATCAAGGGGTTAATCCTTTAGCTATTGCCCGCGCGATGGTGGCGAATCTGAAGGCCGGTCATGCGGTGCAGGGTGGTAGTACTATCACCCAGCAGTTGGTGAAAAACTTCTATCTAACTAATGAGCGTAGCTGGGAACGTAAGGGTAAGGAAGCCTTGATGGCCTTCCTGCTGGAATTGCGCTATTCCAAACAGGAAATTCTTGAAGCCTATCTCAATGAGATTTATCTGGGACAGGATGGTGACCGCGCTATTCACGGTTTTGGCCTTGCCGCACAGTTTTATTTCAATCGCACAGTAAGAGAGTTGAAGTCTGACCAGATTGCCATGCTGATTGGTCTGGCTAAAGGTGCGGGTTACTATAACCCACGCCGTTTCGCTGAGCGGGCAACAGCCCGGCGTAATCTGGTGCTGACCATTATGGAACAGGAGAAAGCATTGACGGCGCGTGAGGCTGAAATAGCTAAAGCGCGGCCTCTGGGGGTTAGTGCGAACCGTCCTTCCGGTGCCAGTCCTTTTCCTGCTTACCTTGATTTGGTTCGGGAACAATTGCAGCGGGATTATCGTGAGGAAGATCTGCGCACAGAAGGTTTGCTGATTTTTACGGCGATGGACCCGATTACTCAATTGAGTGCCGAAAATACACTGGTGAACGGTGTTAATCAGCTGGAAAAACGCCACCGCGTGCCTAAGGGAAAACTGAATGCAGCGATGGTGATCAGTACGGTTCAGGGTGGCGAAGTAGTGGCTTTGGTGGGCGGTCGCGTGCTGCGTTATGCGGGTTATAACCGGGCGTTAACCGCTCAGCGACAGGTCGGCTCTGTGTTAAAACCTGCTATTTACCTCACTGCGCTGGAAGCTAAGGGCAAATACGGCTCATTAAGTTCGCGCATTAGTGACGGGCCGGTAAAAGTACGTTTGGCTCGTGGTAAGTATTGGGAGCCACGGAATTATGATCATCGTGATATTGGTGTCGTCACCATGTTACAGGCTTTGACCTTATCGCGTAATACACCAGCAGTACGGGTGGGCGTGGAAGTAGGTTTGGATAAAGTGATTACCATGCTGAAAGATTTAGGGCTGAAAAAAGATATTCCCCCTTACCCTTCAGTTCTGTTAGGTGCCTTGGAAATGTCGCCGATAGAATTGCAGCAGATTTATCAGACACTGGCTGCTGGTGGTTCCTATTCGCCCTTAAAATCCATTCGTAGTGTGATGAATCCAAGGGGAAAAACATTAACCCGTTATCCATTGAGCGTAGAGCAGGTGGCGCGACCGGGTTCGGTTGACTTGCTGAATTTTGCCATGCACCAGATCACGGTGTCCGGCACAGCGAAATCTTTGCAACGTAAGTTACCGAAATGGAAGAGGGTGGCTGGAAAAACCGGTACTACCAATGATAAAAAGGATAGCTGGTTTGCCGGTTATTCAGGGCAGCACGTGATGACTGTGTGGGTGGGGCGTGATGATAATAAGCCGACGCGCATGACGGGTGGAACCGGTGCTTTGCCGATTTGGGGTGATATGATGAAGGTTATGCCATCTAAGCCATTGAAAATCGGTAAATCTTCAAGATTGGTTTGGGTGAAAGTCGATTCAGTCACCGGGCTGCTATTTAATCCGGCTTGTGGTAAAGCGGTTACTATGCCATTTTCACGGGGTACACAGCCACGCAAGCGTAGTTACTGCACACCACCAAAACCAACGCCACAACCTGCTCAGCCCGCTGCCAGTGGTAGCACCTGGATAGAAAATTTAAGGGAATAAGGCTTCAGAATAATGACGAAAATAACAGTAAATCGCATGAAAAAACTTCGCCCCTGCAAGCATGAAGGTCTGCGCCTTTCACAGTATTATATTCGCCTGTCAGGTGTGGTTATGTTGGGTAGTTTGGTGTTGTCTGGCTGTGCGCCGATACCACAAGCTTATCCGGCGGCTCCGCAACAACAGCGGCCACAGGTAAATCCACCAGTAAACAATGTGCCACAGGCCGCCCCTTTGTTGCCTAATAAGCAGCCACCTGCTGCTCAGCGTTATGTGGCAGCACCAGTACAGCGACCGCGTCCGGTGCAACGCCCACGGCCACCAGCAGTGCCACCAACCTTACAGCCTGCACAGCAACAACGAGCGAAACAGGTTGCTGCTGCCAAACAAGCTGCTACCCGACAGGCACAGCAAAGAGCGCAACAAAGACAGCAGCAACAGTCTCGCCCGTCTCCGGCCAGGACTTATCGTCCACCGACTGTTCGTAAAGCCCCGCCTGTTGTAGCTCCTGCTAAAAAACAGGCAGCACCGCCTGCGACTAAATGGGAAACGATTGAAACCCGGCGGCCTGTATCACCGCCTGTTCAACAGCTGAATCAGCAGCCAGCAGCACCTGTAGTTGTGCAGAAGAAAGCGCCTGAGGTTGAGGTGCTGGATCTGAGCAGTTCAGCAAAACAGCCGGTCAGCAAACCTGTAGTGGAAAAAGCAGTTCCGCCACCCCCGTCTTATAAAAATAGCCCAGCTGTTGTTATTCTGATCAAGCAAGCCAACAATCAATTGGTAGTCGGTAAAAAAGACCAGGCCGCGTCAACACTAGAGCGTGCTTTGCGGATTGCGCCGGAAAACCCGATGTTGTGGTTACGTCTGGCTGAAGTGAATGAGCAACAGGGCAATAAAGCACAGGCAGCATCAATGGCGAAAAAGGCCATTGGCCTGGCACCTGATGATGCCAATATCAGACAACGTGGCAGCCGACTCGTTAATTAATGACCAAAGATACTACTAAATTGCTGGATCAGGGTGGTGCATTTTCCGACCACATCGAAGGGTTCCAGCCACGCCCCCAACAACAGGAAATGGCATCAGCTATTACTGAGTTATTGGATGATAAAGGTGTGCTGATTATTGAGGCCGGAACCGGTGTGGGTAAGACATTTGCTTATCTGGCTCCTGTGCTGACGTCCAGTGAGAAGGTCGTTTTATCAACCGGCAGTAAAGCGCTGCAGGATCAGTTGTACTTTAAAGACCTGCCTTTGGTACGCAAAGCATTAGGCTTGTCACTGAACAGTGCGTTGTTAAAAGGGCGTTCTAATTATTTATGCCTGCACCGGATGAAGATGGCTTTGACTGACGGGCGTTTGCCTGATCGCAAACAAGTCAGTTTCCTGCGGCGTATTGATGACTGGTCTGGTTTAACGGCTACGGGTGATGTGGCTGAAATGACCGCAGTGCCACGTGATGCGCCGATCTGGAGTCATGTGACCTCGACAACAGATAATTGTCTGGGTGCGGATTGTGATGATTATAAAGAGTGTTTTGTAGTTAAAGCACGGCGCAAGGCACAGGAAGCTGACATTGTTGTAGTCAATCACCACTTATTCTTTGCCGATATGGCGCTCAAAGAGGAAGGCTTTGGTGAGTTGTTGCCCGCTGTTGATGTGGTGGTGCTGGATGAGGCACATCAATTGCCGGATATTGCTTCCACTTTTTTCAGTGAAACACTGGGTAGCCGTCAGATCCAGGAATGGTGCCGGGATACCCGTGCGGAAAGTCTGACTCATGCGGCTGATGTGCCGTTGATCCGTGATCATTTAAGTGAGCTGGAAAAGGCGGTGCTGGATTTACGCCTGGCGATGGATGCACCGGGGCAGCGTGCACCGTGGAGTCAGTT
>CALHAO010000383.1 GCA_937931765.1 uncultured Thiotrichaceae bacterium | reverse complement strand
AAAGAGTTGCCGGAAAGTAAACGTAAAGCAGGTTTACTGGCCTTTGATGATCTGCTGGTCAATTTGCAAGAAGCCTTAGAACTCCGCCCGTCATTAGCTGAAGCACTAGCCGAGCGTTATCAGGTAGCGTTGATTGATGAGTTTCAGGACACCGATCCGGTGCAGTTTAAGGTGTTCGAGAACATTTACGGGCGCGAAGCGGGGCGGCTGTTTTATGTTGGCGACCCGAAACAGGCGATTTATAGTTTCCGTGGTGCAGATATTCATACTTATTTGTATGCGGCGGATTCGGTGGCACCGTTGCAACAGTATACACTGGATCGGAATTTTCGTTCTCAGCCCGAATTGATCACAGCCTTCAATCACTTATTTTCCTTTTCTGACGATCCGTTTAGTAATGGCGGCAAGATCGGTTATGAGCAGGTGAAGGCCGGTGGTGTGGTTGAGGGTAGCCTACAGTCGCCTGATGTCATCGCACCTTTCCGCATCTGGGACTGGGATAATATGGAGGCCGAGTCGGGTGTGGGAGATGTGTCGGAACAGGCGGCGCTGGCGACGGCTAATGATATAGCCCGTTTATTACAGCAAGGGCAAACAGGTGAAGCGTCGATTGATGGTAAGCCGGTCACCAGTGGTGATTTTGCGGTGCTGGTGCGTAATCATAAACAAGGCCGGTTGATTAAGGCAGCATTACAACAATGTGGCATCGCCAGCGTACAGACTTCACCACAAGGTATTTTTGAAACCCATGAAGCGGTGGAGTTGCGGGTATTGTTGGCGGCTATCGCCGAGCCGGGGCAGATGCCAAAAATTCGCCGGGCGCTGGTGACTGAGTTAATGGGTGGCGATATGCAGACTCTGCTGGATATGGATGAGCAGCCGAATTTACTGGAGCAGCAGTTAGAAGATTTTTACCGTTGGCAGCGACTCTGGCAGCAACGTGGTTTTATGGCCATGTTGCGCGATTGGATGACCCGACAGCATGTCAATGCGCGGTTGCTGGCTTATCTGGATGGTGAGCGGCGGCTGACTAATTTATTGCACCTTGGCGAACTGATTCACGCTGAGACCCGTGAACACCTGAGTGGCATGCAGGCGACTTTGCGCTGGTTGCAGCAGCGGGCAGAAAAATCGGATAGTCAGGATGAGTACCAACTTCGTTTGGAAAGTGATGAAAATCTGGTGCAGATTGTCACCATTCATAAAAGCAAGGGCTTGCAATACCCTATTGTATATTGCCCATTTTTATGGAATGGCAGGAGTGTGCCGCAGGGTAAACGTTGGTTCGCCTGGTATGATCCGGATGCACAGCAAAGTTGTTTGCAGGCAGGTACGGTCAGACTGGCCGAAGCGTTGGAAAGTCAACAAGCCGAAGAGATGAGCGAGAATTTACGTTTATTGTATGTGGCGCTCACGCGGGCGCAATATCAGTGCACAGTCGTTGTCGCCAGTGGCGAAATTCCGCGTTTTAACTACCGTTCTGCATTGAGTTGGCTGCTGTTCGGGCATTTGGCCAATGGCGATAAGGTGATGGGTGGCAAGACTCAAATGAAACCGCCGGAACGCCAGCAAGCTATGCAAGAGCAGTTAACAGCCCTGGTTGATAGCAGTAAAGGCAGTATCAGCCATGAGTCATTACCGGAAGTAAGGGAGGTCGTCACTTACCGGTCAGAACAGACAACGCAGGATCTGCATGCGCGGCATTTTAAGCATGTTATTCCGCCAGTGACCCGTATCGGTAGTTTTAGCGGCCTGACTTCTGGTAGCCATAATGAACGACCTGATTATGATGCGGCGGCTTCGCTTGAGCTGGGGGCGACTCGGGTGATGGATCGCTCGAATACACAGTTTCCGGGTGGGCCACGGGCGGGTGTGTGTCTGCACAGGATGCTGGAGTTGTTGGATTTTCAGCTGCCGCTTGAGGAGCAGCGTGAGGCTGTGATTGAGCGCAGCCTGCAGGAGCAGGGTTATGAAATGCGCTATCGGGAGGCAGCGGAGACCTTGGTTTATAATACCTTGCATACGCCTTTGTTGGCGGACAGTACATTAACCTTGGCGGCTGTTGCTAAAGCAGAGCGGCTGGATGAGCTTGAGTTTTATTTTCCGGTGGGCAAACTCCAGGTAGCCACGCTGAAGACTATTCTGAGCATTGCGTTACCGGAGCGTGAGGGCTGGCAGTTCATTCGTGAGGCGGTGACTCAGTTATCGTTTGCTGATTTGCGCGGTTTCATGAAGGGTTTTGTTGATTTGATTTTCCGCCATGAGGGTAAGTTCTATGTGGTGGATTATAAGTCTAACTGGTTGGGTGATCAGCCGGAGGATTATGAACAAAACAACTTGTATCAGGCGATGGCAGGATCACACTATTACCTGCAATTTCTGATTTATTGTGTGGCGCTGCATCGTTATTTACGTCAACGACTGGGTGAAGAGAATTATAGCTGGGATGATGATGTCGGTGGCGTGTTGTACCTATTTTTGAGAGGCATGGAGCCTGAGGCAGCCAATTTTAACGGTGTGTTTTTCAATAAACCTGAGGCTGAACTGATCCATGCGTTGGATCAGCTCTTTACCTGAGCCTGATAGGCTTTTGTCCGTACAGGTTTATAACAATTCAGTGCTTTATTGCGACTGTTGGAATTGATAGTTAAGCACTTTATTGGTTTTTGTATCAATTTCGACAGTCAGTATTTCCTGAGTCGCTTCACTATTCATCACACTACGCCCTGCTAAACCACCCGCCAGCGAGCCGATGGAACCACCCACCAAACCACCTAATACTGAGCCGGTGGTGGCCGCTACGCTTCTTTCCGTACTATTGTCCTTGCGGTGGCTGTATACGAGAACTCTCCTGTCAGGCGTGGTGGTGATCGAATCAGGTTTGCCAAATGTGGTCATGATTTCTTGCTCGGTGGTGACACCCTTATTTATCGTCGACAGTTTGTCGCTCTGGATTTTTGTACCGGTAGCACTACAGCCGGTAATTAGTAGTAATGCGAACAGCAGTGAAATAAATGAAGTTACTCTCATCAAATTAGCCTATCTTTATCTATGGGTGTAATTTAGTTGTGTTTGTGCGACAAAATGTTCAGCTCATGCTAAAAAATACTGTGATTGTGGGCGTTGCAAACGTAGGTTGCGGTCATGTTCTATGTTAATGTTCTTCTGTGTGGCAGGGTTACTGCGGAGTTGCTGTGGAGAGGTTCAGCACTTTTTTCAATATGTAATAAACTTGTCATTTTACATCCCATTGCACTTAAAATTAATTACAAAATTTTCGGAGGAAAATTATGTCAAATGTTATTGTTGTTGGCTATGACGATAGTCCGTCAAGTCAGCGTGCTGTAGAATTTGCCAAAGGTTTGGCAAAGGAAGCCGGTGCATCTCTGGTGATTGCTCATGTTCTTGATTGGTCACCCTATTCATTTTTAACCCCTACTGAGTTGGAAGAGCGTCATAAACGACGCAAGGAAGAACTGTCACGTGCAGAAGATGCTTTGATTAAGCCGGTGGTTGAAAGTCTGGCTGCTGAAGGTATTGAAGTGGACTCAGTGATCCGTTATGGAAAAATTGCCGACACACTGTGTGAGATTGCTACCGAGAAAGACGCGCAACAATTAATCATTGGCCGCATTGGCGAAGATGGTGTGATTGCCCGTTTCTTTGGTTCAGTTGCCGGTGCAGTGGCGATGTCTTCGCCTGTTCCTTGTACCATTATTCCATAATTCAGGAGAGATCAAACATGAAAAATAAATTTTCACGTAGTTCGATGTTGGTACTCGGCCTGTTGTTACTGGGTTTCAGTGGCTTTGCATCTGCTGAAGGTCTGGATACAGTGATCACTGATGCAGTCACACCTTTTATGTTGCCATTCGTTAATACGATTTTCTATTCAGTATCTGTTCCCGGACTGGATATTAAATTTCCGCTGATTGTTGGCTGGTTGGTAATTGCTGCGACAGTCTTCACAGTTTATTTTGGCTTTATTCAGTTCCGTGCTTTTGGTCATTCTCTCGCACTGGTGAGTGGTAAGTATTCTGACCCGAACGATAAAGGTGAAGTCAGCCACTTTCAGGCGCTGGCGACGGCATTGTCCGGTACAGTAGGTCTGGGTAATATTGCCGGTGTGGCGGTTGCCGTATCTATCGGTGGCGCAGGGGCTACTTTCTGGATGATTTTGGCAGGCCTGTTGGGTATGGCGTCTAAGTTTACGGAATGTACACTGGGTGTTAAATACCGTAATGAATATGAAGATGGCACCGTTTCTGGTGGCCCGATGTACTACTTGTCAAAAGGTATGAGTGAGCAGGGTAAAGCTGCTTTTGGTAAGTTTCTGGCTGTTATGTTCTCGATTTTCTGTATCCTCGGTTCCTGGGGTGGCGGTAATATGTTCCAGGCGAATCAGGCGCATGTTGCGCTGGTGGGTGTTACCGGTGGTGAAAGCAGCTTCTTAGCAGGAAATGGCTGGATTACCGGTGTTGTACTAGCGGCTATTGTGTTTGCCGTAATCGTTGGTGGTTTGCAGTCCATCGCTAAAGTGACTGAAAAAGTAGTGCCGTTTATGGCATTGATTTATGT
>CALHAO010000382.1 GCA_937931765.1 uncultured Thiotrichaceae bacterium | reverse complement strand
ATTGCGACTAGAAAAACAAGCTGAAGAGGAAAAATTACGAATAGAAAGACTGGCAACAGAAGAGAAACTACGGCAGGAAAAACAGGCTGAAGAAAAGAAACGACTGACAGAGAAGTTGGAAGCTGAACGACAGGAACAACTGGAAATTCAAAGAAAAGCTCAGGCCAAACTAGATCTTCAAAAGCAACGCATCCTGGAAGAGAAAATTACCAACACACTTGAATTAGCAAAAGCTCGTGATGAAAAGAGGCGCATTTTCGACTTTAGTGACTGGTCAGAGGGCTGCAAACTTTACCTCGAAGACATAGATGGCCCTTATGATGCCAAAGACAGCAGTGAATGGCATTACCGGAAAATTCTGGCAGTGGATGAAAACAACAGCACAGCACAGCAGGGTTTAGGGAAAATTAATAACAGAAAACAACTGGAATTCCAAAACTGCGATAAGTATGAACGTACAGAAGAAGATCCGCTGGAAGATCTATTCAAAGACTAAACCTCTTCAAAATGCCTCAGTAGCTATTTGTACCAGTTCCTTTGGTACAAATAGCTCGGTAAATAAGCCAGTCTTTTAAAATTCCATCCGGAAACCAGCTTTTATCGCTGTATCAGAAAGGTCGTCACTACCTTGCAGTGACTCAACTTGCAAAAAGCCGGAACGCCCCTTAGGGAATACGGCCGTGACTCCAGCGCCCAGCCTGACATAATTGCGATCAATCTCAGAGGTTTGGGTATTAGGAGTAGCTGTTACACCATTCACACCTGAAGCGGCTGGTAAAGTAGCCTCGATAAAACGGTCATCGTTTCTGAACTGACGTTTAAATTCAACGGAAGCATGTGGAACAAAAACACCATTGGAAGCACTGATAGGGTAGCTAGTTTTAATACCTAATGTCCCAATCAGAGAGTCAATACTTTGGTCTCCTACAGAAATAACCATACCACTAGAGTCACGACTGGAGCTTCCCCCATTGTCTTTTGCTGTTTCTGTATAACCATCAATATCCGTTTTGCTATAGTCGAAGCGTGTGTACGGAGTAATATTAAGGGCACCTGTACTGAACTCATAGCCGCCACCCAAACTAACTGAAACCTGTTGAGCATCAGTATCAGCAAAAGCGCGTCCATCATCATCCAAAACCGTATTACTTACACTGTCATAAACGGGCACGGGGCGACTGGCATCAATAGCACTTCTGCCAATACTGACCACACCATCAATATACGTTTTATCAGAAGGCAAATAAGTACCATAAGCACTGACATGGTAACCTTTTAAATCAGTATTTCCGTCTTCAGTTGTAAAATCAGAAGTTTGCCGGTTATAGCCTAAAGCTCCCCCCATAATCATTTTTTCACCAGGAAAACGGTAATCGAAACCTAAGGATAGATCCTGTCCATTAAAATCAAAAGCACGCTCACCCTGAACAACTTCGGTGGACGCATCGCCCAACGCTCCGCCACCTGGCACACCCACCGTCTGCGTTCTATCGCCTTTATTAACATTACCATTGGCAAAAAAGCCCCACCGACTGGACTCCAATAGTTCATTCCCCTCATCATCTCCGGAACCACCACCAGAAACTGCCTGTCGAACCATGTTCATGCGTGCATTAACGTTTGACACATGACGTTTTGATGATTCTATTGCGTTCGTTCCTTGTGCTGCCACTTCTTCATGCCGCAGTGCAGCAACCGCAGTATTATCAGCATCATCTGGGCGGACAGCAAGGTTATTACAAATGTTCTGAAAATTTATCTGCTCATCTGTCACCGGAGGAGTCTCTCCAAAGCCCAGGCAAACCTGAAGGTAAGGCAAAGGAAGTCCCGCATGAGCAACTCCATTAAAACCTACTCCGTAAGCACAAGTTATCAACGTTGCAATACTAACAATTTTTTTGTTTATCATAATCAATACTTCCCCCATCATTAAATTTAAAACTCAAGTATAGATCAAGGCTACCACTCATTCAGATTAAAATCAGATTAAAGGAATCTTTCCAGTAATGATGGCCATACTTCTCCCCAACAACAATGGTGATTAGCATGATTTATTAAAATATATTGCGCTTTTTTTTGTCTTTTTGAATTTTTTTTAATCATAAAACTGGGCACACTTTTATCCTGGCCACCTGCAATGTGGATTTGTTTAATATCAACGGGCAGCGGAGGTTCTGTGGCTGGATTAAGTGACCCACTTAAGGGCAGGTAATTATGGTGTGCCGTCCATGCATCAATATCCAAATTACCTGCAAGGGTTATCACTGTCTCCACTGAAGCGAGGCGGGCAGCCATCAGCATTGCCAGAGTGCCCCCTCCACTAAAGCCAAACAGACGCGCCTCCCGATAACCTTGCTGTTGCATATAACCTTCGAGTGCCAGCACCATGCTTTGCACTATGGCAACTGAGTAACGCTGATGCGTCCATAATGACTTATTACAATTTTTTGACATCTTTTTCTGATGATAACAAGGTCGCCCGAGATAAATCGCAGGACTTTGATCCATTTTCATCAAATCCAGCATTACCGGTCTTAACGGCGTAGGATCAAGTGTTGCATAACGCCCCTGAAACCAAGGTGTCCCATCACCGCCTAAATAAACATGTAAAATCTTTTTATTTGTAGGTATGTTTTTTCTGAAAATTGCATGCTCAAAACCATCTCCTTTAATATAAACCAGCTCCAAACCTTTCTGCATGGCTTTTTTTTCAAAAGAAGAGCTAGCGCTTGAA
>CALHAO010000381.1 GCA_937931765.1 uncultured Thiotrichaceae bacterium | reverse complement strand
GCCAACGCCAACGCCAACGCCAACGCCAACGCCAACGCCAACGCCAACGCCAACGCCAACGCCAACGCCAACGCCAACGCCAACGCCAACGCCAACGCCAACGCCAACGCCAACGCCAACGCCAACGCCACCTCCTACAGTGGTAGGTACTTTGTTGTCTCTAAATGAAGGTGAAACTGTTGAGTTTGACCTGAAAGGGTTAGTTACTGCTGATCCTAGAGGTGGAGATGTGACGTGTAGTTTGGTGGGAGGTGCTACTAGTGGTGTTACCGCAACCGGTAGCTCCGTCGAAATAGATCCGGATAATTGCATTCTCACCTATATCCACAATGACGGGGAAACTGTGATGGATGCTGTTACCTACGAAATTGAGGATGCGCTGGCGCGCACGGCTTCGGCGGAGATTAATTTCTCTATCACACCAGTCAATGACCCGCCACAAGCCAATGATGACGGTGGTTCTGTCCGGGAAGGAGAAACGATTCAGGTTGATGTTCTTGAAAATGATGAAGACCCTGATTCAGTGCTTGATTCAGACGCTGAGGGTTTTAGTGCCAGCGTTAGTATCACCGTTCCCCCAATTCGTGGAACAGCCACTGTTTTACCTGATGGCAGAGTGGAATACACGGCTTTTGCAGATGCCTGTAGCAGGGCACCAGCTATTCCGCCACCCTGTAGCGACATACTGACCTATCAGGTTAATGATGGCGATAGCGCTATTAATAGTACGGATACGGCCCAGTTAAAAATTGATATTACTGCTATTCCTAATACGCCACCCCAGCTAACAGCACCAGCTGGTGATTCTATTGATTATGACTTTGGTTTGGGTCACGTGGAGGTCGTTGCTACGGATGAAGAGGATTCAGTAGATGAACTTGAATTTTCTGTTGAAAGTCAAGAGGATCACTCAAGGTATCCTAATGATGGTAGTTACTTTGTAATAGAGAATAATGATGGGGCTGTGCGACTGTTGTTTGTCATCCCGCCAGAGCCATTCAGGCGTTACTATATTAAGTTGGTCGTTACTGATACAGAAGGTGATAGCGATAGCAAAAACCTGGAGGTTTTTGTTCCTGCGTTGGCGACCATTGATGTGGATTCTTCAATAGTTGATGAGTCTGGCACAATACCTGGATCTGAACGTTCTATACGTGTTGCAGAGAATCCTTCCCAGGCTTGTTTTACTGTTACGTTTGATCCGGGAAGAATTAATAGCGCTACGGCTAGCGTCAATTTCAAGACTGGGGGAGGAGCTGATACAGCGATTGCTGGAGAAGATTATGTCGCTGTTCTGAGTGGGGAACTCAGAGATGTAATTGATGAGAGACGGAGCTGTGTAACGATTATTAATGACAGGGTGCACGAATCTGATGATGAAACATTCAGCGTGATTTTTGAGCTACCAGAGGCCAGCCCATATGTATTTAGTAATGGTGACAAGGCAGTTTCTGAAATATTTACTATTGTGGATGATGATGAACCCAATACAGCTCCGGTCATAAATACCCCCTCTACCGTTGATTTTGCTGAGAATAGCGAAGAGGTTGTGCTTGATATTCAAAGCACTGATGATTACGACCGTGAAGGTTCGGGGCTGGATTACCGTATTTCAGGAGGAGCAGATCAGGCCCTGTTTGGTATTGACGCTGGTACAGGTGAGCTAACATTTGACTCAGCTCCTGACTTCGAGTTACCTGCGGATGCTGGGGGAGATAATGTTTATGAGGTTGAAGTAACGGTTGCCGACAGTGAGCCGCTGGAGACCACACAGCTGATTAGTGTAGAGGTAACTGATGTTGTGGAAAATACTGCGCCAGTTATTACCTCACCTGACACGGTCTCTTTTGCTGAGAATGATGATGGCACCGTGCTTAATATTGAAAGTATGGATGATAGCGACAGCGAAGGGTCGGGACTGGATTACCGTATTTCAGGAGGAGCAGATCAGGCCCTGTTTGGTATTGACGCTGGTACAGGTGAGCTAACATTTGACTCAGCTCCTGATTTCGAGCTACCTGCAGATGCTGGAGCAAATAATGTTTATGAGGTTGAGGTAACAGTTGCTGACAGTCAGCCGTTGGAAGATACACAACTGATTAGTGTAGAAGTAACTGATGTGGATGAGGGTGCGGCATCAACGATTACTGTCAGTATTGACCCTGATCCACCGGTTATTAATGAAGGTGATGGAGTCGTATTAGCCAGAAATTCTATCCGGGTAGATAGTTCTGGTTCTGGGGAAGTTTGTTTTTCTGTTGAGTCCTCAGCAGCTGAGGATGTAATAGTCGGATATGAAACGGAAGACGGCTCTGCTACCACCGCTGGTTTTGATTATCTTTCTACGTCTGGCGAGTTGGTTATTGATAACGGTCAGACACCACCTTCAGAATGTGTACAGATTCTGGATGATCCGATTGATGAAGATGATGAGACATTCTTAATTAACTTTACTATTCAGGAAGGTGATGCTGAGTTTGCTGATGGTAGCGCATCATCATCTGTAGCTATTACTATCCAGGATAATGATCCCAACCAGCCACCGATTGCAGAGGATGATAGTTTTACCTTGGGTAGGGATGGTGAGGGTAAATATGTTCCTGTTGTTGGCGATGTGGGTGAAGATAATGGTGCTGGCGAAGACAGCGATCCTGATGGTCACCCGCTCAGTTTTTCACTGGATAGTAATGTTACAGGCGGTATTTTGACACTTAACTTAGATGGAAGTTTTGTTTATACCCCTGATGTTGGCACTACAGATGATAGCTTTACTTACATCGTGGATGATGGTCGTGGTGGTACAGATATTGGCACAGTAATCATTTCCGATGAGTCTGGATCTGGGTCCGGGAGCTAAAATTATGAATAAGCTGATTAGTATTATAATTGTATGTAATTTATTTATTGCTGGTAATGCACTGGCGGCTGTCACTTTAAGTTCACTGGAAAGTTTGATTGGGAGTAATAACTACCAACAAGCCTGGCAGCAAGCCCAACAACTTGTAAAAGCCAACGAAGGCGAGCCCCGCTTCGATTACCTATACGGCCTTAGCGCATTGGAAACCGGTAACTATAACCAAGCCGTATTCGCATTGGATCGGGTAACAGTCAACAAACCCAATGCCATCCGCCCACGCCTCGAACTCGCCCGCGCCTACCTGAAAATCAACAACGATCAGGCTGCTTTACGTGAATTCAGGGAGGTACTCAATCTGAATCCACCCGCTACCGTACGGAATAATGTCAATCGCTATATCCAAGCTATGGCGAAAAAATCGCAGGGCAACAAAAAATGGATTATTGACGGTTTGGTATCTCTGGCAGGTGGTTTTGATTCTAATGCAAACTTTGGTGCGGATAGCTCGATATTCAACACGCCAGTATTTGGTGATGTGTTCCTGAAAGATGAGTCGCTTAAACAAAATTCTCCTTTTGCTGAAGTCCGGGGGCAGTTGAATTACCGTTACATCGTCTCGAATGACCAGAACTGGTTTGTTAATACTCGCTTAGGCCACAAGCATTTCACGGACGCTTCTGACTTTGATCTATCTGATTTCAGTGTGCAGGCTGGCAGTATTATTACTGCCGGAAAAAAACAGTATCAACTGTCATTACGCAATCAAATATTGCAACTAGGTGGAGAGTCTTTTAGTAATACACTGGGCGTGGAAGGTGGTTTTGCTGTTGAATTGAATAAAGACAGGGTGGTTGGTGGAGCGCTGAGAGTAGAAAATTACAATCACCAGCAGCAGAATTTACGTGATGCACGTCGTTATGAAGTATCCGGCCATTACCGTTTTGAAACAGGTGATACTCACCACCGTTTCGAGTTGTTAGCAGGACACGAGCAGCCCGATAACAAAGCTGGGAAACATCATACCCATAATGGATTTGGCATTGGTTATGCAGCGCGGCACGCATGGGATGCCACGCAGGTATCTTTCTTTAATGTTCAGTATCAGCAGCGCAAACATCGGGCTGAAGACCCTATTTATGCAGATAAACGTGAAGATGATCGTTTGTTATTAAAAGTGGGACATTCAATGCGGTTAGGCAAGGATTTGTCAGCCTTTGCAGATCTTGGATACATAAAAAATAAGAGTAATTTGGATATTTATACAACGGACAAAGCTTTTGTGCGTACTGGCATTAAATACCATTTTTAAAAGAGGCATAATATGAAAATCAGAGTGTTAGATAAAAAGCTTCTGTTGGTGGCATCATTGGTATTGCTGTCTTTGGGTATCTATTCAGGAACAACACTGGCGGCGGATGAGCCATTAGGTAAAACTATTTTAGCGCGTGGTAGTGTTACTGCCGACCGGAACAGTGCTCAGGAAGCTTTGAGGCGTTTAAGTCCGGTATTTCAGCAGGATGTTTTGCGTTCTGGCTCGGGAGCACGTGCTCAGTTTCGTATGGTTGATAATGCACTGATTAACCTGCAGGAAAACTCAGTATTGAACCTGAAAGAATACAAGCTTGACTCAGCCAGTGGTGAGGGCAGTGTGCTGATGGATCTGATCTCGGGTGGTTTACGCACTGTTACCGGTGTAGTAGGCAAAAAAGATAAAAAGGATTATCAACTGCGAACACCGATTGCAACTATCGGTATCCGGGGCACGATGTATGAAGTGGAAATTGTATCTGATGGTATGTATGTAGGCGCATGGTCTGGGGATATATGGATTGTATCAAACTCGGGGAAATGCGATATTGAGTTAGGTGATAACTTCAAAGATCGTTTTGCTTTTGTTGATACTCAGGGTGTTTGCCGGATGTTACAAAATGTACCGGAGGTTTTTCGTGAGGGCCAT
>CALHAO010000380.1 GCA_937931765.1 uncultured Thiotrichaceae bacterium | reverse complement strand
GCCATATTGGCAATCAAGCGACCCCATAGACCGGCGCACACCACCACATGATCGGCTTCGATATAGCCCTTTTCGGTTTCCACACCCTTGATGCGTCCGTCTTCAATCTTCAGGCCAGTACAGGCGGTATTGGCGAACGCTTCTAATTTACCTGATGCGACACCTTGCTCAACCAGTTCACCGGCCACAGTTTGTGAGCGTGGAATAACCAAACCGGCATCCGGGTCCCACAAAGCACCTTGAATCATGTCTTCTTCTAATAACGGAAACTTTGCCTTAGCTTCAGCGGCGCTGATCATTTCAACACGGCTGCCAAAAGCTTTACCGGAAGAAACGCGACGCTTGAGTTCAACCATGCGTTCATCATCATCGGCTCGCGCCACTTCGATACCACCGATACGTTCGTAATGCCCCATTTTCTCAAAGAAATCGATGGAGTATTTGGTGGTGAAGATAGTCATCTGGTCGTGCATGGTGTTAAAGCAAAAATCAGAAGCATGCGCGGTCGAGCCGATGTCGGTAGGAATGGCCGATTTATCAATACCTACGATATTGTCCCAGCCCCGCTCAATCAGGTGATGCGCCACAGATGCTCCGACAATGCCGCCTTGTCCGATAATAACGACTCGGGCTTTCTCAGGTAATTTTGCCATTAATGTCTCCGCGCCGGTGCAATGGTTCCGGCTGTCAATTGTAGGTGGTAAAGTGGTTGGACAGCCAATGTGAATCGCGTGGTAATCTATTGATTTACGCTGATTGACTGACTAGTCAATGGCAATAATCGCATGAAATGTTTGAACAGGCAATCATCAAAAATAGCACAGTATCAAAGAGGAACAGAGTGCTGTGACTTGCCTGCCTAAAACGGAACAGGTCTGCACGGGCAAGCTTCCGGCCTGCGGAACTCGCTGCGCTCAAACAGTCCTCAGCCTGCATCTTGCCCGCACAGACCTGCCCCTTGCTGCCGGGGTTTCAGCCGGTGGTTTTTTATGGAGCAACTAAAAAGCTCAGGATTTAGGTTGCGCACTCCACGCAAAAGGTTAGGATAGCGTTTTCCTTAATATTTACCCCATTATGCTCAGTTATCGCCACGCCTTTCACGCAGGCAACCACGCCGATGTTTTAAAACACGTTGCCCTGACTTTTATGCTGGAAAGTTTCAAGCGCAAAGACAAGCCCTTTGTGTATGTCGATACGCATGCTGGTGCGGGTTTGTATGACTTGCGCGGCAAGCAGGCCGGTAAAACCGGTGAATCCGCATGGGGAATAGGGCGTATCTGGGATCAGCAAGCAAAATGGCCATTGCTGGAAACTTACTTCCAGACCATCCGCAGCCACAACCCGGATGGAAAGCTACGCTACTATCCTGGTTCACCGGATATTGCGGCACAGTTATTACGCGCTCAGGATAAGATTATCTTGTCTGAATTGCATAATAATGAGATTGATATGTTGCGCGGGAATATGCGTGGTGACTCGCGTGTAGGCATACACCATCGTGATGGTTTTGAGGCTTTGCCCGCGCTAATGCCGCCAACACCCCGCAGAGGGCTGGTATTAATTGATCCGCCGTATGAGGTGAAAGATGATTACACGTACGTAGTGGACACGGTGAGTAAGGCTTATAAGCGCTGGGCCACCGGTACTTATGTGATTTGGTATCCCTTATTGGCTAAAAAGCGTGATCATAGTCAGGTGATGGTGAAAAAGCTGGCTCAGCAATGTGATAATTTGCTGGTGGCTGAGCTTGAGGTTGAGGCGCAGCAGATGGAGTTGGGTATGCATGGTTCCGGCTTGGCGATTATTAATGCACCGTGGCAATTAGATGAGCAGTTGAAACTGACGCTGCCACGATTGGGTACCGTGCTGGGGTTGACTGAAGAAACTAAGTGGACGGTGGAGTGGCGGAAGCAGAGTTGATTGCTTCACGGCATTTGGTTTATGGTTTTTGCACTGCCGCATTTTGCGCATAATTAGAAATAACATTAAAAAATTTCATTCTCAAGCATGAAAGTCGATGGCTTTCACAGTAAAAGGTAGCCAGATTTATGATGCCATTCGATCAGTCGCTCAAGCAAGCCCGTCAGTATGGTTTAGGTGAATACCTGGAAATAATGGGTGAGTTATCTCAGGAAAGTACCAAAAAAGGTGCACTGAGCCGCAAGAGCAAGGAGTTATTGACGCTGGGTATTGCGATGCACAAGCAGTGTCAACGTTGTATTGATATTCACCAGCAGGAGGCAGCACGTTTAGAAGTGACGGATGCCGAATTTGCGCAGTTGCGTAAGATTGTGCTTTATCTGACGCTCAGGCCCGGTAACCAGGGGCAGTTACAAGAAACGTTAGATAAGGCTTGGACAGAGTTTTCCTTGAGTAAAGGTGCGCTCAGTCGCCCGTTACGTGAGCTACTGGCTTTGGGTATTGCGTTGGTGAAGCAGAATGAAGCTGACATTCACCGTCATGTCGGCGCGGCAATTAAGTATGGTGCTACGCCGGAAGAAGTTTATGAGGTGCTGCCCATTGCGTTGTTAATGGACGGTGCACCCGCTTTGTCACAGATGCCGGTATTGATGGAAGCTGTGCAGCAGGTGCAAGGTGATAATGCTTCCGTATCTGCTTAAAATTCTGTCAACAGAGTGACGCCAGAAGTCTTGTCCGCCCGCAAATAACTCCCCTGCGTATACCAGTCACCTAACACAATGCGCTGTGCGTCCACACCATCCAGCTGAAAATCATGAGTCGCTGGGCGGTGTGTGTGGCCGTGGATCAGGCGTGTCACCTTCGCATCACGCATCACTTGTTCCACACTTTGCTGGTTAACGTCCATAATTTCGTCGGACTTGTGTTGCGTACTTTCTTTGCTGACTTCACGCATTTCCTGTGCGCGTTGGATGCGTTGCGGAATTGTCCAGGTCATCACTTGTGCAATCCATTTCGGGTTGCGGAATACGGCGCGTGCTTTCTGGTAATCCACGTCATCGGTACATAAGGTATCGCCATGCAGCAGTAGTGTCGGTGTGCCATACAGATCGACCACCTGCTGCTCGGGCAATAGGGTGCAGCCGGTTTCTGCCGCGAAACGTTCACCAAGCAGAAAATCACGGTTGCCGTGCATGAAATAAATTGGCACGCCACTGTCGCTTACTGCACGCAGGGCTTGCAGCAGTGGGGTGATAGCCTGTCCCTCCGGCGTATCAAGGTAGTCATCACCGACCCAGAACTCAAAGAGATCACCCAATATATACAGGGCATCGGCATCGCCGTTAATTTGTTGCAGGAAGGCAAATAACTGCTGAATGCTAGCCGGGCGCGAGGGTTCAAGGTGCAGGTCGGAGATAAACCAGGTTGTCATGTTTGTGCTCTGTTGTGTGGGTAGATGAATGTTAACAGTTTTGGGCTTTGATGCATCTATCTGTGTTTATTCGTTTATACCTGATCTACATCATTCTATTGACTTGTACGAAGTATCGCTACGTTGTAGTATCAAAATGCGAACTTTCACACTCTAAATATAGTGGTTTCTTTACATCCTTCAGTATTTTTAAAGAAGTTTTGGATAAACCATGTTGGAATGAGCGAAGAAGTTGATCAAGAGCAAACGAATAGTAAACCAGCTGAAAGGAGAACTACTTATATGGCGGCTGTTAGTGATAGTGAACGTGATCTATTACCGGATAACAAAGGTGAGCGCACTGAACCTTTAAAGTTTAAAATCCGCGAGGTTGATGCGGATGCGCCTATGCGCTGGTTAGATAAGGGCATTAAAGATTATAAAGAAATGCTGGTTCCCAGTACGCTGATGGGGCTTGTCTACGTTATTGCCGGGATTATCATGATGTCTATGGCCTGGTCTTATCCGGTGTTTATGACAACATTGGCAGCAGGCTTTCTGATCATTGGCCCTCTGGTGGCTGTTGGCTTCTACAATATGAGTATGGAGCTGGAGAAAGGTAATAAACCGGACATGCTGACCGGAACCATTATGGGGTGGGCCTTTATGGCGCGTAATGCCCTGGGTTTGGTTAGTTTTGCTTTAGTGCTGGGTGTTCTGATGGGGGCCTGGGCGCTGGTTTCTTCGGTTACTGTAGCCTTATTCTTTGATAACTTTATTATTGGTAGTGATTTCTTCGATACCCTGATGAAGCAACATAATGTTGTGCCATTTGTATTGACTTATATGCTGACCGGACTTGTTATCGCCATAATTGCATTCTCTATCAGTGTTGTGGCAGCGCCATTGGTTACACATCGCCGGGTAGATTTTGTTACCGCAATGATTACCAGTGTTGAAGCTGTTAAGACAAACCCTGCGCCAATGTTTACCTGGGCATTAATGATCGCTGCTCTGGTCGTGGTGGGGTTCTTATTGGGCGTTGTTGGTCTTGCGGTGACTTTGCCGGTGGTTGGTCATGCCAGTTGGCATGCTTATCGTGACCTGGTGGCAGAAAGTTAAATCACTGGTCACTTACAAACGCTAAAAACGATCTTCATAAAAAAAGCCTGCATTTTGCAGGCTTTTTGCTTTAAGGCGTGTTGTTTTTATTTCAGCCGATATGCGAGAGCTTCAGTAATTTTTCCAGATCTTTCATCAATAACTTAGGGTTAATGTCCGGCGGAAACTGCATCATCAGATTGCCTAACGGATCAATCAGGAATACGGAGTTTTCAGGGTAGGCTTCTTTGGCAGTATGCTGACGGATTTGTTCAGCCACGCCGCCTTTATTGCTAACAATCACCTGCATGTCGGGATGGGAATCCCACATTTTCTGGTTGGCTGTGACAGCTGTGGAACTATCAACAACACTAAGCCGGTTTACCCGTTCCATGTCTTCTGCTAATGCGATGCGCAACTGACGGGTGTTGTAGAGCCATTTACTACACGCCTCATCACAATTACCATTAATCAGATGAACCAGCGTCCATTTTTTTTCCAGGTTTTTGCCGGTAAAAGCTGCACCGTCTTTGGTCGGTTGTTCGAACGCCTGCACCGGATAGATAGGATCAATCAGGTTGCCGTTATTGGTCATACTACTGGGGCGGTAATTATCAGGAAGTACCAGATACCAGGTGGCGGCTAAGGCCAGCGGTATAAGAAATAATCCAAAAATAGTCAGTAGCTTCTTTTTGTTTGCATCCATTGTCATGCGTGTTCAATCCTGCTGGGTTTGTCAGTGCGGCGATACCAGATCACCCCGAAAATAATGTACACAATAGCCAGTCCGTACCATTGCAGCGCATAAGCATAATGACGCTCAGGAAGAATGACAACTGCTTTCCATATACGTGTCAGGCTGTCAGTGTGGTTTTCATCTAATACCAGTAACAGCGGTGATACCGGTTGTTTTAGTGCTTCAGTGAATACTTCAAGATCCATGTACAAGCTGACTTTTGGCCATGTGTTATTGGCTAGCTCATCAGGCCGGATGGCGTCACCGATGGTATAGCCTTTTTTAGGCAGATACAGCGTCCCGGAGACAGTGGTGTTTTCCGGAGGAGGGATATTGTCCGCCTGGTGCTGAGCGATCCAGCCCCGGTTAATTAGCAGGGTTTGTCCGCCCGCTAATTGGAAGGGTGTGATGATTTCATAGCCAAGTTGGCCTTTATTCATGCGGTTTTCCAGTAAGAACAGGCGGGATGTATCCCAGCGACCTGTCAAACGTGATTGTTGATAGTTTAAGTTGCTAGGGTCTTTCGGCAATTCTGATAAAACCGGATATTCTTTGAGTTTGGGTTGAACAAGTGATAAAACATCACCTTTATTTAAGCCCCTGCTTATTTGCCAGGTACCCAGCGTAACTAAAAGACCAAGTCCCAGGCAGTACACGACAGCCATGGTGACTGTTTTTATCTTAATCATGGGAAACACTCGATATGTTGTTATTTAAACTCATTATTGTCATTTTACTGCTGTTTGTCATAGTGACCCTATTTACCGCGTTATATCAGTTGAATAAAAGTGATGGTAATTCCAGTGCAGTGGTAAAAACCCTTGCTGTAAGAGTCGGGTTGTCATTGTTCATCGTCTTCCTGATAGGGGTAGGGCAAATGACCGGCCTGATTACACTTAACCGGCCTCCTTTCTGACATCAATAAAATTCAATGACCAGACACAAAAATGCGCTGACTAGCAGCGCATTTTTGTGATGAGTTATCAGACTGTTTATACGATATAAACAAAAATAAACAAGCCTAACCAAACTACATCAACAAAGTGCCAGTACCAGGCTGCCGCTTCAAAAGCGAAGTGATTCTTCGCGGTGAAATGACCACGCATCGACCGTAATAAAACGACAAACAGCATGATGGTACCCAGTAAAACGTGCATGCCGTGAAAGCCGGTTAGCATGAAGAATGTTGAGCCATAAATACCAGAACCTAAGGTCAGGTTGATATCGTAAGCGTGTGCATATTCCACTCCCTGACAGATCAGGAAGATAGTACCTAGTGCAACAGTAGCAGCCAGGCCCCAGATCAGGTGCTGACGGTTGTTGTGTTTCAGTGCATGGTGTGCCCAAGTCACTGTAACGCCCGAAGATAGCAGTAATAGGGTGTTGACTAAGGGTAAGCCAGACCAGGCTACCAATCCGAAATCACCACCTACATTACCAGGGCCATTGGTTGGCCAGGTAGCCTGATAAGTGTCCCACAACCATTTATGGGTATCAAATTCTTCACCCGCACCGCCTAACCAAGGCACCGACAATACACGAGCATAGAATAGCACACCAAAGAAGGCTGCAAAGAACATGACTTCTGAGAAGATAAACCAGCTCATACCCAGACGGAAAGATTTATCTTCCCAGCCGCTGTAGGTGCTGCTTTCACTTTCATGGATTACTTCGCCAAACCAGCGAAAGAAGGTAAAAAACAATACCATCGCACCGGCAATCATCATGAATTTGCCGCTGTTGCCATTGAGTATCTGTATAAAACCCCATACTAGAGACGTCAGGCCAATGGAGGCCAAAAATGGCCAGATGGTGGTATCGGGTACAAAATAGTGTTGATTATCTGTGCTGGTGCTGGTGGTCATAAATAAATAAGGCCTCGTTTTTCCTGATAGGTCGGTTTATTCTTTCGTAAATAGCGTGTAAGCCAGTGTGATGGTATCGACTTCTTCCGGAACGGCTGTTCCAACAACAAAGGTGACCGGCATTTCACGCTCTTCTAGTGCGGCAAACTTTTGTTCAGTAAAGCAAAAGCATTCCATTTTGTCGAAGTGTGCGGCAGCTTTGTTGGGTGTTACGCTTGGAATCGATTGACTGGTGACTGCTTCATTCAATTTATTCCGGGCATAAAACATAGTTGTGTATGGTTTACCAGGGTGTACCGTCATAATAGATTGTGCCGGACGGAATTCCCATGAGCCATTTTGATTAATATTTGAGGTGAACTGAATTTTTATTTCCCGTTCGGTGTTAACCACCATTTGACTGGCTTTTGCTTCAGAGATCGCACCTGTTTTTCCATTCAGACCGGTCACATCACAAAATATGTCATAAAGCGGTACCATTAAATAACCAAATCCAAACATCATGATTGGAAACAGAAATAGTTTGGTCAGTAAAGAACGCATCGAACGTTGAGGTTGTGTTTTATTACTCATTATTATGCTCCGGCACCCTGTTGGATCACAGAATAGGTAAATGCAGCTAATACGGCGATTACTAATAGCGCATGGAATATAACAGTTCGTTGAATACCGCGTTTTTTATCTTCAGTACTTTTCATGACAACCTCAAGGATTAAAGCGTAAAAAGAGAAGGCAGACTTGTGCTGCCTTCTCTGATCTATCACTCAATTACTTAACAATAGGCTGAGTTGAGAACGAGTGGTAAGGAGGAGGAGAGCTAAGCGTCCACTCCAAACCTTCTGCGCCATCCCACACCTGATCGGTAGCTTTTTTGCCACTGCGTACAGCTTTGATCATGATGTAAGCAAACAGTACCTGACTCAAACCAAAGCCGAATGCACCAATGGATGAAATCGCATTGAAGTCAGCAAACTGTACTGCATAGTCAGGGATACGACGTGGCATGCCCGCTAAGCCAACAAAGTGTTGTGGGAAGAACAAAACATTAACGAAGATAGTCGACATCCAAAAATGGAATTTACCGAGTTTCTCGTCGTACATATGACCAGTCCACTTAGGTAACCAGTAATAAGCTGCCGCCATGACTGAGAAGATAGCACCTGGCACTAATACATAGTGAAAGTGAGCTACTACGAAGTAAGTGTCATGATATTGGAAATCTACCGGCGTCAATGCCAGCATCAGGCCAGAGAAACCACCGATGGTGAACATAATAACGAAGCCAATAGAGAATAACATTGGCGTCTCAAACGTCATTGAGCCTTTCCACATGGTAGAAACCCAGTTAAAGACTTTTACACCGGTCGGTACCGCAATTAGCATAGTGGCAAACATGAAGAACAGTTCTGCTGAAACTGGCAGACCTACTGTAAACATGTGATGCGCCCATACAATGAATGACAGGAAGGCGATAGATGCTGTGGCATAAACCATTGAGCTATAACCAAACAGCGGCTTGCGTGCAAAAGTTGGAATGATCTGAGAAACAATACCAAAAGCAGGCAGAATCAGGATGTAAACTTCAGGATGACCAAAGAACCAGAAAATATGCTGGAACATAACAGGGTCACCACCACCGGCTGCACTAAAGAAACTGGTTGCGAAGTATTTATCAGTCAACAGCATAGTCACTGCGCCTGCCAGTACTGGCATGGTAGCAATCAATAGGTAAGCAGTAATGAACCATGTCCATACGAACAAAGGCATCTTCATGTAAGTCATGCCCGGCGCACGCATATTCATGATGGTAGCGATAATGTTAATCGAACCCATGATGGATGAAATACCCAACAAGTGAACCGCGAAGATCAACATCGGGAACGCCGCCCCGGTTTGTAATACCAGCGGTGGGTACATCGTCCAGCCACCAGCAGGTGCACCACCATCAACGAATAAAGTTGAAATCAACATGATGCTGGCAAACGGCAGTATCCAGAAGCTCCAGTTATTCATTCTTGGCAATGCCATATCTGGCCCACCAATCATTGGCGGAATCATGATATTTGCCAAACCAACAAAGGCCGGCATGATTGCACCAAAGACCATAATCAAACCATGCATGGTCGTCATTTGGTTAAAGAACTGTGGCTCTACATATTGCAAACCAGGCATTAATAATTCTAAACGAATTACCATTGCCATCGCACCACCGATTAATAACATCGAAAATGCGAACCAAAGATAAAGATAACCGATATCTTTGTGGTTAGTTGTTTTTACCCAGCGCATCAACCCTGGCTCAGGGCCATGGTGATGATCATCATGCGCATGGATATCGGCTTCAATTTCAGTTGTCGAAGTTGCCATGATACTGACTCCTTATCGTGCAGACTTGATCGCTGCGGGTTGAACAATTTCGCCAGTGTTATTGCCGAACGCATTACGCTCGTAAGTAACAACGGCTGCTATATCACTATCGCTTAATTGCTTGCCGAAGGCTTGCATCGCGGTTCCTGATTTTCCGTTAATTATGATATCGATATGAGCAGCAATTTTGTCTGCCTCAGTTACGATTGGGCTACCTGTCATTGGAGGGAATGCGCCTGGCACACCAGCACCTGTCACACCATGACATGC
>CALHAO010000379.1 GCA_937931765.1 uncultured Thiotrichaceae bacterium | reverse complement strand
GTCGTGATGCGGGGCAGGTCAAAGCCAGTGTGGAAATTGCCAAGGGTGTGGTGAATAAAACATTCACGACGTTAAATAAGATGCAGCCTGGCAAAGTCATCGAGATGAGCCTGATTGACGGGCCGTTTAAGCAGCTGCATGGTTTCTGGCGTTTTGATGAGTTGAAACCGGGCGCTTGTAAAGTGTCGCTGGAGCTGAATTTCGAGTTTTCCAATAAGCTGGTTGGTATGGCTATCGGGCCGGTATTTAACCAGGTTGCGAATACATTGGTTGACTCCTTTGTAGAGCGGGCACGGTCGGTCTATGGCAAGGGGTGAGGAAAAATGGCTGATATGATAACGATTGAAGTGGTTTATCCATTACCGCATGAGCAGATATTATTTCAGCTTGAGGTGGAAGCAGGAATGACTATTCGCGATGGCATTGAAGCTAGCGGTGTGCTGGCACATTACACTGAGTTGGATGTGGATGATATGAAAGTCGGTCTGTTTGGCAAGATGGCACCAATGAAAACGGTGTTACGTGCTAAAGATCGTATTGAAATTTATCGTCCGTTGATTGCTGATCCCAAAGAAGTGCGGAAACAACGTGCAGCAGCAGGTAAGGCGATGAAAAAAGGTGGTGGTGACGCCGATGCTGATGGTGCGGCCTGATGCGGGGAATGGTGCCACCGGAAGCTGATTCAGGGCCGTCACAATCTTGTTACGCTGCGGTCTATATGCCTAAATTTAAACCGAGCCGCAAACGCTTTCCGGCCAGTTGTGTTGAAGTGGCCGAGGTGATGCAGGATGCAATCGACCGTTGTGAGAATGATGAGAAGCGCTTTCCGGCACAAGTAGTCGGCCCGTCAAAATCATCTGAAGGCCAGTTTATCTATTACCTGGTGCGTTGGTTGTGAGACAGGAATTGCCTGACGCCTGACTCACCTTGTGCCTTTAATCCTTGCGGATGTCAGATACGATGCCCTGGTCATTAAAGAAGACGGCAATGCTACTTCTTTTATTAACCTGACCTTTTTCCTGTAGGTAGAACACATAGTCCCAACGGTTCTGCCGGAAGTCATCTGTTAGCAGTGGTGTGCCTAGTACTTCCTGTACTTCTGATCTGTTCATTCCCGGCTTTAGCTGAGAAATGGCTTCCTGAGTTATGTAATTACCTTGTTGGATGTCCATTTTGTAGATGCTGCAGCCACTGAGCAGGGCAGTGGACAAAACGAAAACTGAAATTAAACGTATTATCATGGTAAGTTTTAATCTGGATTTTTATTAAATAGATTCACATCATAGACTATTCGGTGAGGAGAGTGCAGGGTGCAAGAGCAAGATATTAAGCGTGCAGGGTTGAAAATCACGCAACCCAGAGTGAAAATTCTTGAGTTATTGAGCAATTCAACCGACCAGCACCTGAGTGCAGAAGACATTTATAAGGTGTTGTTGGCTAATGGTGATGAAATCGGTTTGGCTACCGTTTATCGGGTACTGACTCAGTTTGAAACCGGTGGCTTGGTGCACCGGCATAATTTTGAAGGTGGTCAGGCTGTTTTTGAGCTAGCTTCTGATGAGCATCATGACCACATGGTGTGCGTGAAGACTGGTCGTGTCGTTGAGTTCTATGATGAGGTCATTGAACAGCGTCAGATGGAAATTGCAGCAGAGCATGGTTTTAAAATTGCTGATCATTCGTTGACACTTTATGGTGAGTTCATCGAAAAATGATGAAAATGTTAATGCTTCTTTTGCATTTATCTGATACGTCGGTATAATCGCGCTCTTACTAAAAATAGCTGTCAGGGGATAGCTGTTTCCGAAACAAACTAAACTATTGAGATTATTGACTTTATGCCAAGCGTAAGAGTAAGAGATTCAGAGCCTTTTGAAATTGCGGTTCGCCGTTTTAAGCGCACTTGTGAAAAAGCCGGTGTTGTTGCTGATGTTCGCGCCCGTGAATTCTACGAAAAGCCAACCGCTGTACGTAAGCGTAAGCGTGCTGCTGCCGTAAAACGTAATCTGAAGCGCATCTCCCGTGATCTGAACCGCAGAGTACGTCTGTACTAAGACCACCTGAATACCCATGAATAGATTTCACCTCCAAGTATGGAAGTCTCTGACTTCCACGGTAACAGGCATTATCCCATGAGCCTCAAAGAACAACTAACTGATGACATGAAAGCCGCTATGCGTGCCAGAGAGAAAGAGCGCCTTGGCGTTATTCGCTTGGCATTGGCTGCTATTAAGCAACAGGAAGTCGATAATCGCATTGAGCTGGATGATGCTGCCGTTTTGGCGGTGTTAGACAAAATGGTTAAGCAGCGTAGGGAATCCATTCGCCAGTATACTGACGGGGGGCGCACCGACCTTGCTGACCAAGAGCAGGCAGAGATTGTCATTATACAGGACTATCTGCCGCAAGCACTGACTGAAGACGAAGTGCAGGCGCTGGTTGCTGAAGCGGTTGCTGCCACGAATGCTGAATCCGTAAAGGATATGGGCAAAGTCATGGCATGGATCAAGCCCAAAGCCCAGGGTAGGGCTGATATGGGTAAAATCAGTGGTCTGATCAAAGCTCAATTAGCAGGTTGATTGGTCTGCTTCCCCCAATAAAATATATTTCTATTATAAAATCCAGCTGCTTATCAACGGGAGTGCTGATATGAGTGACGTTGCGTCTCATCTTGAAAATGATCGTTTTCTACGAGCGTTACTGAAACAGCCGGTAGATACTACGCCTGTATGGATTATGCGCCAGGCTGGACGTTATCTGCCTGAATATAAAGCTACTCGTAAGCAGGCTGGTAGCTTCATGGATTTATGCAAAAATGCTGATCTGGCTTCCGAAGTAACCCTTCAGCCGCTTGAGCGTTTTGATCTTGATGCTGCAATTCTGTTCTCTGATATTCTGACGGTTCCCGATGCGATGGGTCTAGGCCTTTACTTTTCTGAAGGTGAAGGGCCGATATTTGAACGTCCGGTACGCAATATGGCTGCGATTAAAGCATTGGGTATACCTGATCCGGAAGGCGAATTGCAGTATGTCATGAATGCCGTGCGTACTATTCGTAGTGATCTGAATGGTCGTGTGCCACTGATTGGTTTCACTGGTAGCCCCTGGACACTAGCTACGTATATGGTGGAAGGTCGTTCTACTAAGGACTTTGGTAAAGTTAAAGGTCTGATGTATGAAGATCCGGCGGCTATGCATTTATTGCTGGATAAGCTGGCCGATAGTGTCACACTTTATCTGAATGCACAGATTGCAGCGGGTGCGCAGACGGTGATGATCTTTGATACCTGGGGCGGCACGTTAACCCCGCAGACTTACCGTGATTTCTCATTGAATTACATGCAAAAGATCGTTGATGGTCTGGTGCGTGAAAATGATGGTCGTAAAGTGCCGGTTATTCTGTTCACCAAGGGCGGTGCGCAGTGGCTTGAAACAATGGCTGATACTGGCTGTGATGGTTTGGGTTTGGACTGGACGATTAATATTGCTGAAGCCCGTGATCGCGTGGGTGATCGTGTTGCACTACAGGGCAACATGGACCCTTGTGTGTTATATGCTGAGCCTGAAGCTATTCGCGCCAATGTAAAACGTATTATCGAAGATTTCGGATTGCCGACCGGGCATGTGTTTAATCTGGGACACGGTATCCATCAACACATTAATCCTGACAATGTCAAAGTATTGGTTGATGCGGTGCATGAGTTTGGTAGTGCATTGCGGGCCTGATGTTAGCTTTTGGGCATTGCTGCTAATAATTGTTTTACCTTTTTCAGATCCGCACGTTTGCTACTTCTTCCTGTAATCGGGCTGATCGGGCCGCCTTTATTCTGGCCGGTATCAGGAAAGATCATCAGTTCCACTTCAACATTATCTGCATAAAACCTCAGTAAAGGGTAGTAGTCTTGTTTGCTGCCGAAGCGTACTTTGCGATCGTGAGTCTGGAACGGAATTTGCTCGTCCTCCATGAAAAAA
>CALHAO010000378.1 GCA_937931765.1 uncultured Thiotrichaceae bacterium | reverse complement strand
AAAAGCACGGAGTAATAACAGAAATGCTAATAACCGCAGGACCTTTCATGTAAAAAAAGGCCATACGGTTTATGAAGTCATGCGCCAGACAGGTGTTCCGGTGAAAAGGATTATCAGCCTGAACGGCCTGAAAGCACCCTTTCATATCAACGCAGGCCAGTATATCCGCATACGCTAATCTGCTGCTTTAAACAAACGCTGCAAAAAGTGCCCGGTAAATGATTCGGGCACTTTTGCTAACTGCTCAGGCGTTCCCTTACCGATAATCATGCCACCACGATGACCGCCTTCCGGCCCTAGATCCACCACCCAGTCAGCTGTCTTAATCACATCCAGATTATGCTCAATGACTACCACCGTATTACCACCGTCCCGCAAGCGATGCAACACTTTCAACAACTGATCAACATCATGAAAATGTAGCCCGGTCGTTGGCTCATCCAGAATATAAACCGTCTTTCCGGTACTACGCTTAGATAATTCCTTAGCCAGCTTAACCCGCTGCGCCTCCCCACCCGAAATCGTAGTCGCATTCTGTCCCAAGGTAATATAAGACAAACCCACATCCATCAGGGTACTCAATTTACTGTAAATCGACGGCACAGCAGAGAAGAACTCACAGGCATCTTCCACCGTCATACCCAGTACTTCACTGATATTCTTACCCTTAAAGCGAATATCCAGCGTTTCACGGTTGTAGCGCTTACCCTCGCACACTTCACAGGTCACATATACATCCGGCAGGAAATGCATTTCTACCTTAATCACACCATCACCGGAACAGGCCTCACAGCGCCCACCCTTGACATTGAACGAGAAACGTCCAGGCTGATAACCACGTGACCTCGCCTCTTGTGTAGCAGCAAACATTTCCCGCACTGGCGTAAACACGCCGGTATACGTCGCCGGATTAGAGCGGGGTGTACGGCCAATCGGGCTTTGGTCTATATCAATAATCTTATCGATCTGATCAAGCCCTTCGACTTTAGTGACCGGTGCCGCATCGATACTACTGTCGTGCAAATGGCGGGCAATATAAGGGTAAAGCGTGCGATTAATCAGCGTTGACTTACCCGACCCCGAAACTCCGGTGACACAAGTCAATAAACCCAACGGAATTTCCAGCGTCACATTTTTCAGGTTATTCCCTGTCGCGCCCTTCAATTTAAGAATTCGCGTCTTATCAAACTTCGTTCGCTTAGCCGGGACAGGAATCTCCCGCACACCCGACAAGAACTGACCGGTCACCGAGTCCATATTCGATGCAACATCATCAGGCGTACCCTGTGCCGTGATATAACCACCATGCACTCCAGCCCCTGGCCCTATATCAATTACATAGTCAGCAGCGCGTACCGCTTCCTCATCATGCTCAACCACAATCACAGTATTGCCCAAATCACGCAAGCGCACCAAGGTTTTCAATAAGCGTTCATTATCACGCTGATGCAGGCCGATCGAAGGCTCATCCAACACGTACATCACGCCCACCAAACCCGCACCAATCTGCGAAGCCAACCGAATACGCTGTGCCTCGCCCCCGGACAAGCTATCTGCACTGCGGCTCAGACTCAGATAATCTAACCCGACATTCACCAGAAACTCCAGCCGCTGCACAATCTCACGATTAATCTGCCGTGCAATCTCACCCTGCTTTCCAGATAGCTTCAGCTCCTGAAAAAACTGGTGCGTATCACCAATCGACAAACCACTGATTTCTGCCAGATTACGCTCGGCAATTAATACATTACGCGCCTGCTCATTCAAACGTGCACCACTACACTCCGGACACATTCGCGTCGCCAAATATTTGGTCAGCTCCTCACGCACATTATTGGAATCAGTCTCACGGTAACGTCGGTTCAGGTTATTCAGCACACCCTCAAACGCATGGGAACGCTGATACACCTGTCCGCGCTGTCCAACATAAGTGAACTCAATTTTCTCTGAACCCGTACCATTGAGAATTAAATCCCGCACAGATTCTGGCAACTTATTCCACGGCTTTTCAACATCAAACTTATAGTGATCCGCCAGCGAAGTCAGCATCTGAAAGTAATAAGCATTACGGCGATCCCAGCCACGCACAGCACCGTCCGCCAAACTTTTCTGTGGATGATGAATCACCCGCTCAGGATCAAAATACTGATCAACGCCTAATCCGTCACAAGTCGGACACGCCCCCATCGGGCTGTTAAATGAGAACAGGCGCGGCTCTAATTCCTGCAAAGACCAGCCACATTTTCGACAAGCATAGTTAGCGGAGAACAGTATCTCATTGGCTTCGCCTTCCGCTTCATTCAATACCAGATCTTCACCATCCATTGGTGCTACGCGCGCTATGCCACCTGCCAGCTTGAGTGCAGTCTCAAAAGACTCAGACAAACGTAGCTGCATATCCGGTCGTACCTTAAAGCGATCAACCACCACTTCAACCGTGTGCTTGGTACGCGGTTTCAGCTTCGGTATTTCGTCCAGATCATAAACCTCACCATCAATACGTACGCGCAGAAAACCCTGTAAGCGCAACGACTCAAATAACTGGACATGCTCACCTTTGCGCTCACGCACCACCGGGGCCAACAGCATCAACTTACTACCTTCCGGCAACGCTAACACCTGATCGACCATCTGACTGACTGTCTGTACTTCCAGATCAATATGATGGTTCGGACAGCGTGGTATTCCAGCACGAGCAAATAGCAAGCGTAAGTAATCGTGAATTTCAGTAATCGTGCCGACGGTTGAGCGTGGGTTATGTGAAGTGGTTTTCTGCTCGATAGAAATCGCCGGTGACAAACCTTCGATATGATCAATATCCGGCTTATCCATCATCGACAGGAATTGCCTGGCGTAGGCTGATAGCGATTCGACGTAGCGGCGCTGGCCTTCTGCGAAAATAGTATCGAAAGCCAGAGAGGATTTTCCGGAACCCGACAGGCCTGTGATGACAATCAACTTGTCACGCGGCAAATCAAGATCAATGTTTTTCAGGTTATGCGTACGTGCGCCACGCAGGCGGATATATTTATCCATACAATTGGGGAATCGGTGACCATTGGAAGCGGTCATTCTAACCGATCAGCCGTTTGAATCAGAGTGTTTTAATAGTTTATGCTGAATCAACGCCCACTAATCAACACCACTCCAAACAATCGCGGATCATTCATCGCATTATCCTCCCGAGACACCCACGAAATTTTCTGCTCCCGCGTACCACCATCATCATCATCATTCACCTGCACCTCAATCCCCACCCGATGACGCACATCAGCCTGCACACCCAACATCGCCCAGGGAATTTTCGCATGCAAGGTATAACCATCTTCCGTTTCAGTCAGCTCATAACTCAAGTCAGAATGAATAGTCTGCGGTGACTTCTCGCCGATAATGACCTGCTCCCTGCCCCACGCAAAGGTCAGTTTAAAATCATTCACGCCATCGTAGCTGCTATTACGGCTATTATCGGCATCAATATAAAATTCAATCGAATCATCATCTTCCGGGTTTTCAGAATCCTGTTGAATGGCCTCATCATAAACCTGCACACTCAGGTACAAAAATTCTTTATCCCACTTACCCTGCCATTTACCAAACAAGTCGCGCTTTACCCAGCTCTCACCAGCAATTAAGGTATCCAGCGTGCGCGGGTTCTCCAGAAAGAAATAGCGCTCCGGATCATTAGCCGGACGAAACACAATAATCGGCTCGTCAGCAGCACGCGGCTTAGCCACTGCTTTCGCCCCCTGAATAACGCTGGCGTCAACACTATGCTCACCCAGCTCGGCAAAATCCCAATCAGCATTATTTTCAATAAAGCCCAGTGTCGCATTGTATTTAGGTGCATCAGTGCGTGGCTGGCGGATATGCTCTTTCAGCCCCCAACAACCAAACCACTGACAGGTGCGGGGTGAAGAAAACATGACAAACAAATCCCCGCCAGCATCCTTCCAGCCCTGTAACATCTGCGTGTATAACGGCCCCATACGTGGATCACGATTTGCGGCAAAAAACAGAGGATTCGGGTGCTGATCAGGCTCACGTGTCACCCAATCCACCAAACCTTGCCCACCTTCATAAGCGATTAATTTCACCCCAAACTGTTTGGCGATTTCCGCTTGTGTATGAATATGCTCAAGCACTTCATGCAGCGAGCGAAACGAATCAGGCCCTTCAGTTAAAGCAAATATCTCATCCACAGTGGTAGAT
>CALHAO010000377.1 GCA_937931765.1 uncultured Thiotrichaceae bacterium | reverse complement strand
CGCGCAACTGAGGGCGGGTGATAATTCCCTCAGACAGTGCCTGGGTTATTGGTGTGATGATTGGTCTGGACATAAAATGAGAGTTTCCAGGCTGAAGGGTGATATTGAACCGATTTAAGCACACCTTTTGTTGACAGTCACGGAGTTACACCTTGACATAATGGGTACTATCGGGTACTTTGCGGAACCTTTTTTACGGGCCTGCCGTATTCTCGTCGTTAAGAGAATTCAGCTGGTTTTTAACTGATTAGATTGATTTTGTTGGTAATTCATCATGAAAAGAACCTTTCAACCAAGTAACCTTCGCCGTGCCCGCGTACACGGTTTTCGTGCGCGTATGCAAACTGCTGATGGTCGTAAAATATTAAATGCCCGTCGTGCTAAAGGCCGTAAGCGTCTGATCCCATAAAGCGGATTTTATTGTAAGCACTTGGCGAGCTTCCCGCGCGCGAATCGATTGACCCGCCCCGATGAATTTCGGCGGGTATTTGAGCGTGGTCGTCACAGACGTATTCAGGCAACCGGTATTATGTTGCGTGTTCGTGAAAGCACTCAGCCTCAGGCCCGTCTCGGGTTGGCTATTTCCAAACGGTCATTGAAGCTGGCTGTTCAGCGTAACCGTGTTAAGCGTTTGGCCCGTGAAAGTTTTCGCGAGCACATCGCCAGTCTTCCTGCCGTTGATATTATTATTATGAGTCAGTCAGGGCTGGCAACAATGAATAACGCTGCTATACTGCAGCAACTCGAAGTGTCATGGAAGCGTGTGGGCCAGTTGTATGGAGCATCATCCAACAAACCCCGAACCTCCGAACACAAAACTCCACCTGATCGAACATCAGATTGAGGAATTATGGATTCTCAACGCCCCTTCCTGTATCTCACCTTGCTTTTTCTGGGTTTTCTGCTGTGGACAACCTGGCAGTCTGACCACGCACCTAAGCCGGAAATACCCGTAACACAACAGCAGCAACAGGCTACGACTTCTGCTGACGGTTCTGTCCCCACAGACAGTGCTGGCGTACCGGTAAATACTGCTACAGGCGCTATTCCTACTGATAATGTACTGAGTACTGCTCAGGGTGTACAAATTATCAGAGTAAAGACAGATGTACTGGAGTTTCAAATCAGTACAAAAGGTGGTGACGTCGTCGTTGCTGATTTGCCCACCTACCCGGTCAGCCTGGAAGAGTTGGATAACCCTAGCCGTATTCTGGATCGTGCCGGTAAAAACTACGTAGCACAATCAGGCCTGCAACATGTTGCGGTGGCCGGATTAGATGCAGATGGTTTAGCGGGGATGGCACCTAATCATCTGGCTACTTACACAGCAGCTCAAACAGAGTTTGTAATGGCTGAAGGCGCTGATGAGTTAGTCGTTCCTTTGGTGTGGCAGAGTGAAAACGGTGTAACAGTGACTAAACGTTACCGCTTTAAGCGTGGTAGTTTTGAAGTTAAGGTTGCGCACGAGGTACAGAATAATTCGCCACAAATGTGGACAGGTACGGAATACCGTCAGTTGATGCACGGGCCGGATAATAGCGAGCGCGGCTTCCTGATGGGTGTACAGGCATTTGTGGGCGGTGCTTATTATAATACTGATAAGTATGAAAAGGTCTCTTTTGGTGATATGAAAGACGGTCTTCCTGAAGGGGAAGACAGAGCCACCGGCGGCTGGGTGAGTATGCTGGAGCATTACTTTGTGAGTGCATGGGTGCCGCCTCAGACAGAAGAAACACAATATTATTCGCGTGAGATTAAAACTTTAGGTGTACCGGGTTATATTCTGGGTGCGCGTAGCCCTGTAAAACAAATCGCTGCTGGTGCTAAAGATACCTTCCAGACTAGTTTGTGGGTTGGCCCTAAATTGCAGGATGATCTTGAGCTGATTGCAGAAGGTCTTGAACTAACGATTGATTACGGCATTTTTTCTTTTATTTCCAAGCCTATTTTCTGGGTAATGAAGAAGATCCACGGTGTTGTACAAAACTGGGGCTTTACCATTATCTTCCTGACCTTGTTCATCAAACTATTATTCTTCTGGCCATCTGCTGCCAGTTATAAGTCGATGGCAAAGATGAAGGCGATGGCACCGAAGCTGAAAGAAATTGGTTCACGTTACGAGAATGATCCACAAGCCAAGCAAAAGGCGATGATGGAGATTTACCGTAAGGAAAAGCTAAACCCATTGGGTGGTTGTTTGCCAATTCTGATCCAGATTCCGGTCTTTATGGGACTGTATTGGGTGCTGTTGGAAAGCGTCGAGATTCGTCAGGCACCCTGGTTGTTGTGGTACAAAGATCTGTCGATTATGGACCCTTACTTTGTATTGCCGCTGATCATGGGTGCGAGTATGTACCTGCAGCAGAAACTGAATCCGCCACAGGTTGATCCGATGCAGCAGAAAATCTTCCAGTTCCTGCCTGTTATCTTCACCTTTATGTTCCTGTGGTTCCCGGCGGGTCTGGTACTGTACTGGGTAGTGAACAACCTGTTGTCGATTGCACAGCAGTGGTACATCAACAAGAAAATCATCGGGCACGCTTAACGTGAATGCCCCTGCTGACACCATCGTCGCTGTGGCCACGCCGCCAGGGCGCGGTGGAGTCGGTATCATTCGTTTGTCCGGCACGGATCTTTCTGTGCTGGCCGAACAAATCCTCGGTAACTGTCCTTCTCCCCGTAAAGCCGTCCATAAACATTTCCGTGCTGCTGATGGCACTATGTTGGATGATGGCATCGCTATTTATTTCCCCGCACCCCATTCATTTACTGGTGAAGATGTTTTAGAGCTTCAGGGTCATGGCGGTCAGATGGTCATGGATATGTTGCTGCGTCGCTGCCTTGAATTAGGCGCACGCTTAGCACGTCCCGGTGAATTTTCTGAACGTGCTTTCCTGAATGATAAATTTGATCTGGCTCAAGCTGAGGCGATTGCTGACCTGATTGATTCCGGCTCTGAGCAGGCTGCGCGTTCTGCATTGCGCTCGCTGCAAGGTGAGTTTTCTACGGCAATTAATACGTTGCTTACTCACATGATTGAGCTGCGGGTTTATGTTGAAGCGGCATTGGATTTTCCGGATGAGGAAATTGATTTCCTGGCGGATGAGTCTGTTAAGCAGCGTCTGAATCAGGTTAAACAACAATTAAAGACTATTTTTAGTAAAGCTAGTCAGGGCAGCTTGTTGCGTGATGG
>CALHAO010000376.1 GCA_937931765.1 uncultured Thiotrichaceae bacterium | reverse complement strand
GTGGTGCGGGCTGCTGTCATGTGATGCTGGATTTCAGTGTATGCAGCGGGCACTTTTCAGTCATAAGGAAGCGGTAAAGCTTTGGTAAGGATTAGGAAGCGTGCTTGAAGGAGGAATTGATGAGGGCAGGATCTGGAGAATAAGGCACACCTTTGATCAGGCATGCCACATGTTTTGCTTGAACAGGGTTACTTAGGAGCCGGTGCTGAGCGGCTTGCAGCCAATGTGGCTACTGAAATAGTCTGTTGAGCGACAGGGAACTACAGTTTCATGTTGGTTCGTTAAGTTGAATAGTTCCTGAGTGCCCCGCCATTTGTCTAATGCCCAGTGATTGCCCGCGCCATCCTGCACCAGGCACCATTGGCTATCGTCTTTCAATTTCTGCCCACTAGCTGCCATATTGATCTGGTTAATAGGGGTCGTGACCGGAATGGAAGTTAGTGAGGTGCGGGTTCCTTTGCTGTAATCAGGAATGTTGCAATAATCGTCCACACAGCCATGTGAAAAAACCTCACAGGTGGCTTCAGAAACACAAGCATAACCAAAAGCAAAACTCAGTGGGTTGGTGTTTTTGTCTTGTTTAAATGATATGCAGTCGTTTCTGCCGTAGTCGGGTACAGCTGAAACGCCATTAGATTCAACTGCTGAAACCGGAGTTGCTGCAAAAAAAACTATGCAGCAAAGTACATAGTAGCTGACAGGATGAGGGTGCCTGACGTTTTGTTTTGTATTCATGTAAAGATACTCTCTTCTATCGTGAGAAAAAATGGCACAGATCTTAAGTCTGTATTCCGTGTGAAATATACGTATGATAGATGAGAGAGGAAATTCACCGAATGGCGTAAAAATACAACTATAGGTGTATTTTTTAATCAAAAAGACTGAATTTCTTCATTTAAGGTTAAGTTTTCTGGCGCAGAGTCCGTCAGTAGCGCATCCATAAGGTGGAGAGCTTATCGTTGATTAGCTCCAGCGATACCACTCTGAGATACCCAGATTCCGGCCCCAGTGATTGATCAAATCACGGTTTGTAGACTCATCAAAGGTCTGGTGCAGACATGGTTCCAGTAACAAAGCCGCCGCTGCTTCCATACCTACTGTTTTGTAGGGTTCAAAAATTCCCGGCATATCAAATAGCTCAGCTACCATTAACGCTTGCGTTGCATTCATCACTTGATTTGAGCGCAGGATTTTTTCCGGAAACATTTCGGTGGTCATTTGCAGGCAAGCCACATGTTCTACCACCTGGTTAATCAGTGACTGTTTTTGGGTTTCCTGTAGTTCACTGTAATTACGGTGCAGTTCAATGTCGATTAGCATGCCGACCGGAACAGAGTGTAACTGTGACAACACGCCACCGATAACATGGTCGGTGAAGCCTTCTTGTTGTGCCAGCGGAATGCCGGGGTGCATCGCCAGTAAATCGCGTTTCACACCCAACAAGCCCGTTGTTTCAGGCTTAAGGTTGGCACGCTCCGTTTCCGGCATTTGGAACTGGTGGAGTACAAAGGCAGCCTGCCATGCAATCAGGTAATTGTTTTCGTCGGAAGGGAGGCGTAATACGATTTCATGACGTTCACGGTTTTCGTGGCCAGCGATACGGACGCTAGAGGCAATCGGTAGATCCTGGTCATAAATAATATCGAATCCGTAGCCGCTGACGCGGGTGGCTTTGTCGATGAGACTTTGGGTGCTTTCAGGGTAAGTGGACATGGCTGGATCGGCTTTGTGAAAAGTGGTGAGTATATCTGAATGAATATTATTTTCCTGATAGCTTTTCATAAATTGCCAGAAATTTAAAGCCCAAACAATTCCAAATGCTCCGGATTAATACACAATCGGTTACCACAACGCTGCCGCACCAGCGAGCCATCTGGAATCCCGCCCATAAATGCAATATAACTGGCATCTTCCGCACTCACAGTCCGGTTACTATCAGTGGCTTCATCATAAATTTTCAGTCGCCCGCGACCACTGTTCGAGACCTGCCCCTGCCATTCCCAACAGCCACTGTCGGTATTCTCTGTGCTACGCGCCCGCAACTGTTCCTGCAGTTTTGCTCTGTACATTTTTACACCCCGTTATTAAAGCGAATTTAGTATACCCAAAAAGCTGCGACCCTTGTTCTGAAGTGCTAAAGTAATGCCTCAAATTTCGACCTGTTTTACCAAAAGGATTTTACCGTGTTAGTCGCAGCCAATCTCACCATACAATTCGGCGCTAAGCCGCTGTTTGAAAATGTTTCCGTTAAGTTCGGCGAAGGTAACCGCTATGGTTTGATCGGCGCAAACGGTGCGGGTAAATCTACCTTCATGAAAATCCTGTGTGGTATTCAGGAAGCCAGCTCGGGTAACGTCTCCAAAGAACCGCATGAGCGCATGGCTTATCTGCATCAGGATCAGTTCGGTTATGAAGAGCAGCGGGTACTTGATGTTGTCCTGCAGGGTCATAGCGAAATGTGGGATGTGATGAGTCGGCGTGATGCAATTTATGCCGATATGGAAGCCACCGAAGACGATTACATGAAAGCGGCGGAGCTGGAAGGCGAGTTCGCGGAAATGGATGGCTACACAGCAGAAGCGCGTGCCGGTGAGTTGCTATTAGCGGTAGGTATTCCCATCGAACAGCATAACGGCCCGATGTCAGAAGTAGCACCGGGTTGGAAGCTGCGGGTATTATTGTGCCAGGCGCTGTTCGCCAATCCCGATATTTTGCTGCTGGATGAGCCGACCAACAACCTCGATATTAATACCATCCGCTGGCTGGAAGAAACGCTGAATGAGCGTGAATCCACCATGATCATTATCTCGCATGACCGTCACTTCCTGAACCAGGTGTGTACGCATATTGCCGATCTTGATTACGGAAAAATTCAGACCTATCCCGGCACTTATGATGATTTCATGGATGCTTCAAGACAGGCGCGTGATCGTCAGCAGCAAGCGAATAGTAAGGCCAAAGAACGTATCGCCGAGCTACAGGAGTTTATTCGCCGTGTCTCCGCGAATAAATCCAAATCCAGACAGGCCACCAGTCGTCGCAAGCTGATCGAGAAGATCAGACCGGAAGACATGAAGCCGTCCAGCCGTCAGTATCCGTGGATTCGTTTCGATTATGATGAGAAGAACAAGCTGCACCGTTTTGCGCTGGAAGTGGAAAATCTGACCTTTGCTTATGAGGGTATGGAGCAGCCGCTGATTAAGGACTTCAGAGTCACGGTTGATGCGGGCGATAAGATCGCGGTGATCGGTGAAAATGGCGTGGGTAAAACGACACTGCTGAAATTGTTGATGGGTGAGCTGGAGCCACAAAAAGGTAAGATCAAGTGGACGGAAAAGGCAACTTTCTCTTCCTATGCTCAGGATCACGAAGATGAATTTGACAGTGACCAGACGCTTACCGAATGGGTGAGTGGTTATGTGCGTGAAGGTGGTTTTGAGGGTGACGATGTCGAGACGCTGATCCGTGGCACACTGGGCCGGTTACTGTTTAAAGGCGATAGCGTGAACAAGGCGGTGCGTGTGTTATCTGGTGGTGAGAAGGGCCGGATGATCTTTGGTCGTCTGATGCTGCAAAATGCCAATGTACTGTTGCTGGATGAGCCGACCAATCACCTGGATATGGAATCGATTGAATCACTGAATGGCGCGTTGGGGATTTATACCGGCACGCTGATGTTTGTGTCTCATGATAGAGAGTTTGTCAGCTCGGTGGCGACGCGGATACTGGATGTGAAGGGTGATGGTTCGATTGTGGACTATCGCGGTACTTATGATGAGTACTTGCAGAGTCAGGGGTTGGAGTAGGTATTGGGTTGATCAAGGAATGATCCGATTACAGGTTAGGTGGGTAGCAGTACTGTTATTGCTGTTGTATGCGGCTCAGTCTGAAGCTGAAGAGCTGGAGTACAAACCACAAAATTTCTTCAGTAGTAGTGATGCTACTTATTTTTCCACTGATGAACGCCAGCCGTTAAAAAGTATTTTTTCGGGTGGCCAGTCTGCTTACATGACTCAGGATGGTGACATTTATGATGAAGATGTCGCGACCCTGAACCTTCCTGCGCAAATGGCCAGGAGCAGTGATTTTTCCTTTAGTAAATCCAAATATATTCTGGGCACACAGGTGTACAAGGATTACCGCATCGCTTTTTATAGTGGTTGCCGGTTTCGCCAGTACCAGAAAAAACTGGTGCCGGTAAAAAGCTCCTGTACTTATAAAGCCCGCAAGAATGTGAACCGTGGTAACCGCATTGAGTGGGAGCATGTAGTGCCAGCCTGGCAATTCGGGCACCAGCTGCAATGCTGGCAGAATGGTGGGCGTGCGCATTGCCGGAGCACCAATCGTGATTTCCGTCAGATGGAAGCTGATTTGCACAATCTGGTGCCTGCGATTGGCGAGATCAATGGTGACCGTAGTAATTACCGTTTTCAGATCGTTGCAGGTGAGCCGCGCCTTTACGGTAAAGACATTAATATGGAAATCGATTTTAAAGAGCGTCGTGCAGAGCCGCCGGAAAACGTGTTTGGTGATATTGCCCGGACGTATTTTTACATGAAGGAAAAGTACGGTTTTCAGCTAAGTGCAGCGCAGGATAGCTTGTTACGTGGTTGGAATAATCTTGATCCTGTGGATGAGTGGGAGGATAAGCGCAACCGTTTATTGACCCAGATTCAGGGTAACCATAATCCGTTTGTTACCCACTACAAAAAGATGGATATTAACAATAAGGCTGATACCCCAGAGCAGCTTCCCGGTGGAGCTGGTAATGACCTGATCGATCAGTTATATGTGCTGATTTATAACAACCGTGATTCTATGCCTTTCTTTGTGGTGCCGATAGCAACGTTCCTGTATTTATTTTACCTGCGTAGACGCAAGAAAGTGGCGGTGAAAAAGGATTGAGGGGTTGCGCCCGGAACGATTACCGATAGTCAATCCGGGCAGAGCTGTGATAAATCATTTGATACACTGACAGTCCGTCTTACTACTAATAAAAAATGCCTTATGACGACTGGAATGATTGTGTTTCTTGCCCTGTTAGGGGGCTTGGTTTTGTGGGGGATCACGCTGTTTAATCAGTT
>CALHAO010000375.1 GCA_937931765.1 uncultured Thiotrichaceae bacterium | reverse complement strand
AATACATCATAGGAAACAACCATAAAAAAAGCCCATAACCTTTGCAGGCTAGGGCTTTTCATAAAAATGGTGCCGATGGCGAGACTCGAACTCGCACGTCCTATTGGACACCACCCCCTCAAGATGGCGTGTCTACCAATTCCACCACATCGGCGTATATCTATACTTTATGTCGCTAAGCGAATCTCGTTTACACTTACCTGTTTATTCTTTTGGTGCAGCGGGCACTTCGGACGACTCTGCAGCAGCAGGTACTTCACCCTGTGGAGCCGGTACTTCTGCAGCCTGGTCACTACTACTGGCTTCCTGACCCGGAACCGCTGGAACTTCACTGCCTATATCAGAAGGTACATCTTGAGCAGGCACAGTCTCTTCAGCCTGAAAGGCATCCACTACACTACTGAACTCAGTCGTTCGGTTAGCGACTAACCAAGCCAGACTCATTGAATTCAGGAAAAACACCGTCGCCAGAATGGCTGTTGCACGGCTCAGGAAATTCGCAGAACCCTGTGAACCAAAAACAGTGCCGGAAGCACCGCTACCAAAAGCAGCGCCCGCATCAGCACCTTTACCATGCTGCATCAACACCAGCACAATAACTCCAATTGCAACAATAATCTGTACGATCAGTAAAATATTATAAAACATGATTAACTTCTAAGTTGGCTCTAGTGGTTAGCGTCATGCCCAGCCTGACAAATTGCAAGAAAATCCTGCGCATTCAGCGAAGCTCCGCCTATTAAACCACCATCGATATCAGCCATCGCAAATAATTCAGCAGCGTTAGACCCTTTCACGCTACCACCATAAAGTATCTGTACCTTCTCAGCGACATCCTCGTTTAACGCCGCGATCTTGCCACGGATAAACGCATGTACATCCTGCGCCTGCTGAGGTGATGCTGTCTTACCCGTTCCGATTGCCCAGACCGGCTCATAAGCAATGACTGCATCAGCCAGTGCTTCAACGCCTTCCAAAGCAACCACCGCATCCAACTGTCTTCCGACAACAGTTTCAGTGATACCGCTTTCACGCTCTTCCAACGATTCACCTACACACAGCACCGGAATCAGGCCTTGTTTCCGTGTGGCAGCAAACTTACCAGCAGTATCCTCATCGCGTTCACCAAACAAAGCACGACGCTCCGAATGACCAACAATGACATACTGACAACCAAATTCATCCAGCATCGACGCAGAAACCTCTCCGGTAAACGCGCCTTCGCTTTGATCACTAACGTCCTGTGCTCCCAAACCAACACTACTACTTTTTAATAAATCAGCAGTTTGCGGAATGTAAACATAAGGTGCACACACAACAATCGATACATCATCCAGTTCAGAAGCACCCGTTAAGATACCCTTTACCAATGCTTCAATTGACGCTCCGGAGCCATTCAGCTTCCAGTTTCCAGCCACCAATGGACGTCTCATAGTAACCCTCTCCTCTAAGCAAGGGCGAAAGATTACCGATAGTACGCTGAGAAATCAATTCTTTTTAAGTAATACTCATCAGGCCGCCTCGCGAACCGCACCCGCAATTTCATTAGCCAGCTGCGTCGTCTCACTCACATCATCACCTTCCACCATCACACGGATCAAAGGCTCGGTTCCGGAAGCACGTAATAATACCCTACCGCGCTCACCTAGTTGCGACTCAACCTGCTTCACTGCTTCCTGTACATTAGCAGCTTTATCCAAGTCGATAGACTTTTTAATCGGCACATTAATTAAGGTCTGGGGATATTTACGCATCACCTGCTTAATATCATGCAAAGACTTTCCGGTGCTGATCATCGCACGCAGTATTTGTAACGCAGCGACAATCCCATCACCGGTGGGCGTATGGTCACGCACAATCAGGTGTCCGGAACCTTCACCACCCAATAAACAATTATGCTCCATCATCTGCGACACAACGTACCGATCGCCGACTTTCGCACGATAGAACGGAAGATCAAAGCTTTTAATCGCCTGCTCCAGTCCCAGGTTACTCATCAAAGTACCAACCACACCCGTTTTCACAGCAGATTCATTGCGCCGGAAAGCAGCAATTATAGCCAAAGCCTCATCACCATCAACCTTCTCGCCTTTGTTATCAATCATAATCAGACGATCACCATCACCATCCAAAGCCAGACCAATATCTGCCCGATACTGGAACACTTTCTCACGGAGAAGATTAACATCGGTAGCGCCACACTTCTCATTGATATTAAAACCATTAGGCTCATTACCAATGGCAACCACTTCAGCACCCAACTCTTGAAGCACATCAGGTGCAATGTGATAGGTAGCGCCATTAGCGCAATCTACCACCACACGCAGACCCTTCAATGACATCGAAGAGGGCAACGCACGCTTACAAAATTCAATATAACGTCCGGCTGCATCATTGATGCGCACTGACTTACCCAAATCTTCGGATGGCACAGTTACCAAATCATGATCCAGATAAGCCTCAATTTTGTGCTCGGTTGAATCCGGCAATTTCATACCGTTAGCCGCAAAGAACTTCACACCATTATCATGGTAAGGATTATGTGAGGCACTAATCACAATACCCGCAGAAGCCCGGAAGGCACGTGTCAGGTAAGCAACACCGGGCGTAGGCATAGGCCCCAGCAAACGCACATTGACCCCAGCTGCCGCCAAACCAGCCTGTAATGCAGACTCCAGCATATACCCTGAAATACGCGGGTCTTTACCGATCAACACTAAGGGATGGCCGTTCGTAGTTAACACCTTACCTGCCGCCCAGCCTAGCTTGAGCACAAAATCAGGTGTCATCGGATATTCGCCGATTTTGCCGCGAATACCATCTGTTCCGAAATATTTTTTAGACATTATTTATTCTCCGTGATCATTTTGACGATCACTATTGTTCCTGAACCGCTTTTACAATTCGAAGCGCATCCACGGTGGCTTTCACATCATGAACACGTAACATTCGCGCACCCTGCATCGCCGCAATGACTGCAGCAGCAACACTGCCCTGCAAACGCCCTTCAACCGGGCGTTCATCCAACAATGCACCAATCATTGATTTGCGCGAGATACCAATCAATAGTGGTAACTGGAAGCGATTCAGTTCATTTAACCGTCTTAATAAAGTGACATTATGCTCCAGCGCCTTGCCAAACCCGAACCCCGGATCAAGCCAGATGCGCTGTTTTGAAATGCCTTCACCTTCACAAGCAGACAATCGTTGTTCAAAAAATTCGCAAATCGATTCCACCACGTCATTATAGGACGGATCTTTCTGCATTGTGCGAGGTTGTCCCAACATATGCATTAAACACACCTGCACATCACTGCCCGCACAGGCCTGTAAAGCCCCTTCTTCCTGCAATGCTCTGACATCATTAATCATGTCCACACCAGAGCTGATAGCCTGCGACATCACCACAGCCTTACTGGTATCAACAGAGACCAGAATATCAAAACGACTCTTGATACTCTCTAAAACAGGAATCACCCGTTCCAATTCTTGCTCAGCACTCACACATGCTGCACCCGGACGTGTAGATTCACCCCCAATATCAATAACCACTGCACCTTCTGCAATCATTGACTCAACACGCTGTAAGGCAATATCCGGCACAGCAAACCGACCACCATCAGAAAACGAGTCCGGGGTCACATTTAATATGCCCATGACATTAATTTCAGATCGTAACTCAGCTAATTTATTCATGGCATTTATATTACTATAATTTATGACCAACGACACATGAGACACTACTTCCACCAGAAGTCTTATTACAAAAAGGCTGCTTTTAAACCCCTTTGTAATTTTATGTGCCTCCCAAATAGATAAAGGCACGGAAAACCGTGCCTTTATTTTAAACCCGAAGGTTTCTATTTAATGAGAACTGGCGGGATCACCCACTACCGTCTTATCTGAATCATCCGGCTCAGAAATTTCCTTCTTTTCTGTCGGCGGTGTACCAGAAGGGCCGGAGTCATCAGCATCATCAACCCAACCTGATGGTGGTGGTGGCTCTTCACCACGCATGATCGCATCGATCTGGTTGCGGTCAATGGTCTCAAACTTCATCAGCGCCTGAGCCATCGCATGCAGCTTATCCATATTCTCTTTCAGAATAGTCTCGGCACGTTGATAGTTCCGGTCAATAAAATCACGGATTTCCTTATCGATAGCATGCGCTGTTTCATCAGACATGTGCTTATGCTGAGTCACGCTGCGACCAAGAAATACTTCACCTTCATCTTCGGAATAGGACAACGGCCCTAAACGACTCGACAAGCCCCACTTAGTCACCATATTACGGGCAATTTCAGTCGCTCGCTCAATGTCATTAGATGCACCCGTAGTGACACCTTCTTCACCCAAAGTCAGCTCTTCCGCAATACGCCCACCGAACAAACTAGAAATCTGACTTTCCAGACGCTCTTTACTGGCGCTGTAGCGATCTTCTTCAGGTAGGTACATAGTCACGCCCAAAGCACGACCACGTGGAATAATAGTCACTTTGTAAACCGGATCATGTGAAGGCACTTTCATACCCACAATCGCATGACCTGCTTCATGGTAAGCCGTATTCAGTTTTTCCTGCTCGTTCATCACCATGGACTTACGCTCAGCACCCATCATGATTTTATCTTTAGCACCTTCGAACTCGGACATATTAACCGTGCGCTTATTAGCACGTGCCGCAAACAGTGCCGCTTCATTCACCAGATTTGCCAAATCAGCGCCAGAGAATCCCGGCGTACCACGTGCAATCAATGATGGTTTAACATCATCACCCAGCGGTACCTTACGCATATGCACCTTAAGAATCTGCTCACGACCACGCACATCAGGCAATGGAACTACTACCTGACGATCAAAACGACCAGGGCGCAATAGAGCAGGATCAAGTACATCAGGACGGTTAGTCGCAGCAATCACAATGACACCTTCACTACCTTCAAAGCCATCCATCTCAACCAATAGCTGATTCAGTGTCTGCTCACGCTCATCATGACCACCACCGACACCGGCACCACGCTGACGACCTACAGCATCAATTTCGTCAATGAAGATGATGCACGGTGCATGCTTTTTAGCTTGCTCAAACATATCGCGAACACGGGACGCACCCACACCCACAAACATTTCAACAAAATCAGAACCGGAAATACTGAAAAAAGGCACTTTCGCTTCACCAGCTATCGCTTTAGCCAGCAAGGTTTTACCAGTACCCGGCGAACCCACCATCAGTACGCCACGAGGGATTTTACCACCCAGCTTCTGGAATTTGCTCGGATCGCTCAGGAACTCAACCAGTTCGCCAACTTCGTCCTTGGCTTCTTCACAACCCGCCACATCATTGAAGTTTACCTTCACCTGATCTTCCGTCATCATACGTGCCCGGCTTTTACCAAACGACATAGCACCACGGCCACCGCCGCCGCCCTGCATCTGACGCATAATATAAATCCACAGACCAATGATCAGCAGGAATGGTACCCAGCTAATAATAATGTCCCAGAAGATTGAACGCTCTTCAGGCGGAGCTGCTTTAACCTTTACATTATTTGCTAACAGATCATTCACTAATTGTGGATCATCCGGTGGGCTGTAAGTAGTGAATTTAGCGCCATTTGCGGTAGTACCCGTGATGGTCTGACCCTTAATATCAACTTCTTTAACTGCATTATTGCGCACACTCTGAATAAATTCTGAGTATGACAATTGCGAAGCTGACTGAGTCGGCGCACTAAATTTACTGAACACAGCAATCAATACGAAGGCGATGACCGCCCAAATCAGTAAATTTTTTGTCAATTCATTCATGGAAACACTCCATTTCCGCTATATCGATGTGGTCACAAGAACCACGGGCAAAAGTTATCACAAATATTACACCATAAAACCTTGTGCAAGCACATATACTTCACGACTACGGGGTCTTGAAGCTGATGGCTTGCGGATTTTTACACGTTTAAAATGACTACGGACATCATTCAGGAAATCATCTGATCCCTGCCCCTGGAATAATTTAACCAAAAAAGTGCCATCAGGCTTTAATACCTGACGTGCCATATCCAGTGCCAGTTCACACAAATAAATAGAGCGGGGTTGATCCACACCCTCCATGCCACTTATATTGGGTGCCATATCCGAAATAACAAGATCAGCTTTCTCTTCCCCCAATAAATCAAGCAATTCCTTTAACACAGACTCGTCCCTGAAATCCCCCACCAGAAACTCAACGAAAGGCAAGGGATCAATCGGCAGAATATCGCTGGCAATCACCCGGCCTTTCTTCTCACCCACCAGCTCGGCCGCATATTGGCTCCAACCACCGGGGGCAGCACCAAGATCGACAACAGTATGACCGGGCTGAATAATCTGATCTTTGTCCTGTATTTCTTTTAATTTGTAAATAGCACGCGAGCGATAGCCGTCTTTTTGCGACTTTTTTACATATTCGTCATCAAAATGTTCTCGCAGCCATCTTTGACTACTCTTGCTTCTTGCCATAGGATTGATTTAGTGCTTACACTTGCGCAATTTTGGGAAAGCCTATCATGGAATTAAAAGAAACGCAGAAAAAACGCCTCAAGAGGCTTGCTCATGATCTCAAACCCGTTGTAATGATCGGCCAGCATGGCCTGAAAGACAGCATTCTGGAAGAATTGGACATTGCACTCGATTTCCACCAGTTAATCAAGGTTAAAATTAGCGTAGGTGATCGTGATGCGCGTGATGAACTAATCCAACAATTGCTTAAACATGCTAATAAAGCCATATTGATTCAGAAAATCGGTAACATAGCGATTCTCTACCAGAAGAATCCGAAAAAAGAAGACCTGATGAAATCCTGATATTAAGAAGGTCGGTTAACCGGTCAGTTGCTCTTTCTGACCGGCTCAACAAGCTAGCAGCTTTAACTTCGCAACAAACTCATATCAGCATCATAAAGCGCCTCAGTAAACACTACTGCCTTGCGCTTCTCACCCAAAACTTCTATCTCAACCTCCGCCCCATCCACAATCATCGCCACCGACATAAAACCAATCGCCACCGATTTCTGCGCCCAATGTGCATAACCACCAGAAGTCACAAAGCCCACCAGCTCACCGTCTTTCCAGATCGGCTCATCGCCATGCACATCTGAATTATCCGCATCAACAATAAATGTAGTCAGCTTCCGCGTCGCCCCGCGCTCCCGCTCGGCCAGTACCGCCGCCTTGCCGATAAAATCCACATTCTTATCGTAATGCACAAAACGACCCAGGCCAGTTTCCATCGGCATATAATCTGGCTTAAACTCGCGCAACCACGAACCAAAACCTTTCTCCAGCCGCAAGCTCATCATTGCACGCATGCCGAAGGGCCGCATATCAAATTCTTTTCCGGCTTCCGATAATGCTATGTACAAAGCAACCTGCTGACTATTATCAACATAAATCTCATAACCCAGCGCACCGGTATAACTTACCCGCTGCACAATCGCATCACACAA
>CALHAO010000374.1 GCA_937931765.1 uncultured Thiotrichaceae bacterium | reverse complement strand
GCACCTTAACACCTGGCCACGTCAGTGCTGAAGTACTGGCAACAGACAGCGAAACCATGCTGAAAGAAGCTAAAATTCTCAGTGATATTGCTGACAATGTCTGCATCAAATTACCGCTGACAATGGAAGGTCTGAAAGCCTGCAAAGTATTGTCTGCTGACGGTATTGCTACTAATGTCACCCTGTGTTTCAGCGCTTTGCAGGCATTATTAGCGGCTAAGGCCGGTGCGACTTATGTTTCGCCTTTCATTGGTCGCCTGGATGATGTTGGGCAAAATGGCTGTGAACTCATCAGCGATATTGCCTCCATCTACGACAACTACCCGGAATTCAACACTCAAATTCTGGCAGCATCCATCCGTGGCCCGCAACATGTCTTAGACGTTGCATTGGCTGGAGCCGATGTCTCCACGCTGCCACCAAAAATTCTGCGCCAGATGTATCAGCACCCATTAACAGACAAAGGCCTCGCTGGCTTTATGAAGGACTGGGAGAAAACAGGCCAAAGCCTGCTGTAACAATAATGAACACCAGCATAATCCGGGCGGGTGGGCAGAACTACGTTCATCCGCTTGACCGGGTTTCACCTTATTTATTGCTGGTTCTGACCACTCTGTTCTGGGGTGCGAATTTTAATGTTGCCCGTGCGGTAAGTGAGCACATCCCACCGCTGGGCTTATCCTTCTGGCGCTGGGCGATTGCTTTCCTGATATTGCTACCTTTTGTGATCAAACCCATGAGATGTCACTGGCAGGATGCCCGTAAACATTGGTTGTTGGTGCTGGCACTGGCTGCCTTTGGTGTTGCCGCTTTCAACAGCCTGGTCTATCTCGGGTTACAAACCACATCCGCCACTAATGGCACAGTGATGCAGTCATTTAGCCCGATTGTTATTCTGCTACTGGCGACATTGGTTCTGGGTGAAAAAACAACTAAACTGCAAGGATTAGGTATTTTTATTTCATTGTTAGGCGTGATGAGCATTCTGAGCCGTGGCAACATAGAAATCCTTAGCCAACTGGATTTCCGCGCTGGTGATTTATACGTGCTGTGTGCAGTGCTGGTTTGGGCAATCTACACAGTGCTGCTGCGCAAGCTGCCTGCTGAATTGAAAGGGCTGCCAATACTGGGTTATACCGTGTTGCTTGGGGCGTTGTTTATCCTGCCATTCTACGCGCTGGAAACCGCCAATGGTCGCCCGATGCCAGTTTCAACTATCAGCATCGTGAGCGTATTGTTTGTTGCCCTCTTCCCCTCCGTATTATCCTTCCTGTTTTGGAATCACGCGACCCATCGTCTCGGTGCAAATCGAACCGGACAATTTGCTCACCTTGTGCCTACTTTCGGTATTTTGATCGCCATTACCGTGATGGGAGAAAAACTGCAAGGCTTTCATTTTCTAGGAATTACTTTGGTAGTAAGCGGTTTAGTGCTAACAAATCTGAAATACAGCAACGGCAGGACATCACAATAGATGGCGATAAGCTGACACACACCATGAATAAAGTTTCGCCGATCTACTTTTATTGACAACTCGCAGGAGAAAATGGCTTTATAGGCTTTACTTAGCCGGTATTTATTCCAATAAGAAGAACCATGAACACAGCCACTCCCTACTTTACTGAAACCCACCCCCTGATATGCAAAAGATTGCTCAGAGCAATCCGTGTTATCTGGCTAGCCGCAACCGTGGTGTTTATAATCAGCATTTTCCGGGGCGTGGTGCTATATATCGATGGGGGGACACAAGATCTTCACTTCATTCACCAGGTGGTCAACTCCACACTATTTGCCCCTTACATTCCAACGATGATTTATGCCGGGTGGATCGCAGAATCCCAACCTCGTCTCGGCACGCAAATTATGTTAGTGGCGACACTCATCATGCTGTCCATCCAGCTGGCTATGAATGGTACGCAAGCGGTTCACGTTATGTTCGCTTTACCAGCAACCATGGTACTGGCTGGTTTTTTTACCAATAACCACGTTTTCAAAAAAATAACAATTGCTGTTATCACTCTGATCACTTGCCTGACAACTTTCGAACTCATCGGCATTAAACCCTACCACCCCGGTAGCCAAGGCTATTTTGGCATCCGAAGTTTTATTTACATCGGCCTGATGATATTAGCCACCTACATACTAATCCAGGTCATCGTACGGGATTTTTTTGTTATTCAGCAGGATTTGACCGATGAGAAACAACGAGCTGAATTTATTGCCACTCATGATCCACTGACCGGTCTCTACAACCGTTATTACAGTGAACAATCATTTGACCACTTTTTTGTAACGATGGAAAAATATGAAAGCGGCTTTGTATTATTCATGGACATTGATAACTTCAAAATGATCAATACACGCTTTGGTCATGAAGGCGGCGATTTTGCACTTAAAGTCATCGCAAAACGTCTAAAAGCAGTAACTAAAAATAAACAGGCCATTGTTTGCCGTATTGGGGGTGATGAGTTCATCATCCTATTGATCTGCACACCTGACGGTGCAAAGATAATAAGCCAACAAATTCTGGATACAGTGGCAAGACCATTTGATCTACATAATGAATCCTTCCAGCTAACTTGTTCTATTGGTATTTCAACCGCCGATAAAAACAGTACCTTTCGGGAAATATACCGGCAGTCTGATACGGCCATGCACCGCGCAAAATACATCGGAAAAAATACACTCATAGAACATGACCAGGCACATACCGATAAAGAATTGGCCCATGCCCAAACGCTTGCCAGTCTGCAACAAGCGCTGGTTCGCAACGAGTTCATGTTGCACTACCAACCGCAAATAGACCTGGAATCAGGCGCAGTGGTCGGACTGGAAGCGCTCATCCGCTGGAAGCTGGGCGATAAAGAGCTACAGCCCGACCAGTTTATCGAAATGGCTGAGCAATACGGGCTGATTCACTCCATCAGTACATGGGTGATTCAACAGGCTTGTCAGGACTGCAAGCAGCTGCATGATCAGGGATACCCTCAATTATCCGTAGCGGTGAATATCTCCGCACTACTGCTGGAGCGTAATAACCTGGCGGAAACGGTCGCAAATAGCTTACGCGACACCGGACTGCCACCACATGCGCTGGAACTTGAATTAACTGAATCTGCATTATTCCAACAAGGCAGCACCAGCGGCAACGCACAACTCCAGCAAATACGCCAACTGGGTGTAGAGCTATCAGTCGATGATTTTGGTACAGGTTATTCCAATCTGCATTACCTGGGGCAGCTTGATGTACAGAAGCTAAAAATAGATAAATCATTTGTCATGCAGCTAACAAACACACCCAACAAAGCGAATGACCTCGCCGCTGCTATTATCGACATCGCTAAACGCTTTCAGTTAAAAACAGTAGCTGAGGGCATTGAGACACCGGAAATCGCCCAGATTCTGCAAGGTATGAAGTGTGAGGTCGGACAAGGCTTTTATTGGTCAAAACCAGTATCCCTTGAATCCCTGCTGGTTTTTCTGGAAAATTTCCAGCAAAACGCTAAAACGGCACATCACTCTCAATAGATAACTCACCCCCACTCAACGGATGCGCAAACCGCAGTGACATCGCGTGCAGCAGCAAGCGCTCAGACTGCGCATGCACCTCCGGTGTAGCGTACAACTCATCACCCAGAATCGCATGACCCAATGCCATCAAGTGCACCCGCAACTGGTGCGAGCGACCGGTAATTGGTTCCAGTTCAACCCGGCTACTGTGCTGCGCCGGATCAAAACCCACTACCCGGTAGCGGGTTTGTGAGGGCTTGCCAATATCATGATCCACTTTTTGCCTCGGGCGATTTGGCCAGTCCGTAATTAACGGCAAATCAATTTCACCGGACTCCGGTTCCGGTCGCCCCGTCACTACCGCCATGTAACGTTTGTACACCTTGCGCTGCTGGAACAAAATACTCATTTCCCGCTCCATCGCCTTACTACGAGCCAGAATCATCAGGCCGGACGTACTCATATCCAAACGGTGCACCGATAACGCTTCAGGGTATTCACGCTGCACCCGGCTGATCAGACAATCCTGCTTATCCTCACCCCGCCCCGGCACAGACAATAAGCCTGCTGGTTTATCAACGATCAACAAGGCCTCGTCCAGATATAAAATATCCAACCCATTATCCGGTGGTGCTATATAAGGCGTGCTCATCGTTCGTATCCTGTTTTATTAACTGAGTTACTGGCCGGGCTTATTATCACTAATCACTTTATCCACCGCCTCTTCCAGAACCTCCAACTTATGCTCCGATGCAGCGACTTCCTGTGCACTCATAGTTTTAGCATCATCAACGGATTCCTCAGCTTCATTTTCCGACTGTAGTTCTTCCTGAATTTCAATCGCCAGCTCAGAAGCAATCTGCGTAGAAGCACCATGCAACGGTACAAATGCACCGGTATCTTCCACCGCAATCGCGTCAGTCTGGGTCATCCGGTACAGGCTATACACACAAATAATACCGGCTAAAACGGCAATAAAGGCAAAAAAGCCATTAGGGCCAACCGTATTAATCAGATAACCCACCAGTATCGGGCCACCCATCGCACCCACACCATTAATGAAGATCAAACCACCGGAAGCGGAGGACATTTGTTCATATTCAAGGTGATCATTCACATAAGCCAATAACAAGGCATACAAGGGATTAGTTGTGCCGCCGATCAGCAAAGCAACTCCCAACAGCATCCAGAATGAATTCCCCACCATCATACCCAACACACTACTCACAGCAGCTACCGCAGTGACCAGCACAATCAGAATACGGCGATCCATGCGATCAGAAAACCAGCCAATCGGGTACTGGAACAACATACCGCCTGTATAGATAGCCATAGTGAACCACGAAATCTCCAGAATAGAGAAACCTTTCTCCGCTGCAAAAATAGAGGCCATGCCAAACAGGGCTGAAAAAATGCCACCGAGTAGAAAAATACCGACACAACCCAAAGGGGACACCTTCATCAGCTGGCGCAAGGTCATTTTTTCTGAAGTCTGGAACACCGGTGCAGGCGTTGTCGATAACAGTATGGGTGCAAAAGCGAGAGAAACCAGTACGGAAATCAATACAAACAGGTTATACCCAGCCGGGTCAGAAACATTAAGCAGCATCTGTCCAAGAACAATGCCGATCATTTGCATCAT
>CALHAO010000373.1 GCA_937931765.1 uncultured Thiotrichaceae bacterium | reverse complement strand
CCATAGAATTCCATGCACACCGTGCGAGTCTGCTTGGGCATCTGGTGCAGAATAAATTCACCAGAGGTAATCAGGCCATCACAGCCTTCTTTCTGAATTCCAGGCAAGCCACCCAGAAACTTATTGGTAACGTCCTTACCCAAACCTTCTTTGCGGAAATAACGTCCCTCAAATTCCAGCATTTCTGCTTCGCCCTTTGGCGTCTTCCCATCATGTGCAAAACGCTGCACTGAAAACTGTACGTGCTGCTGATCGTGAATTTTGCCCAGATTATGATTAATGCGCGTGACTTCAAGCCATTCGGAATCGGGTGTCACCATGCGCCATGACAATAAATTATCCAGCGTTGTGCCCCACAACACAGCTTTCTTACCACCCGCATTCATAGCAATATTGCCACCGATGGTAGAAGCACTTTGTGAAGTAGGATCAACCGCAAACACCAAGCCATTTTTCTGCGCCAGCTCAGAAATCCGCTGGGTAACCACACCTGCACTACTGCGCACTACCGGAATACCTGGCAAGTCATTCTTAGGCTTCACGCCACCTGGTAATTCGGCACGATAATCAATCTCACCAATAGCTTCCAGCTTCTCAGTATTAATCACCGCACTCAGCTCATCCAGTGGCACACTGCCGCCGGTATAACCCGTACCACCGCCCCTTGGAATAACGGTTAAGCCCAGGCTGATGCAGCATTGTACCAAAGCAGCCATTTCTTCCTCGGTATCCGGCGTCAACACCACAAAAGGTAGTTCAACACGCCAATCCGTGGCATCCGTCACATGCGAAACACGCGCCAAACCATCAAACTGAATATTATCTTTACGGGTTATTTTTCCCAAGCGCTTCCGCGCACGGCTACGCAAATCAGTATGAGTAACGAATGAATCAGCAAACTTTTTCAGCGCCAGCTCTGCAATACTCAGCAACTCTAAAGTTAATGGATTATTTTTCGCCCTACTCTGGATTGACTCCAGACGACCACGCAATGTTTCCAGTAGTGAGCGCTGACGTTTCGGGTTTTCTAATAAGTCATCCTGGATATAAGGATTACGGGTCACCACCCACATATCACCCAGCATCTCCAGCAACATGTGTGAGGAAATACCGGTTTCACGCTCATCACTTAACAGTTGGAGCAACTCGTAAGCCCGCTCACCCAAAATCCGTAACACAATTTCCTTGTCGGAAAAGGAAGTGTAGTTATAAGGGATTTCCCGGCTGGGTTGTTGCAAAGGATGTAAAGAAGATAACGCGCTTGCAGGTATTGAGGCAGTCATAACGTCCGTTACTTGCTAAAGGTTCCAGAGTTTACCGCACTGCAACATCGAAAAATACTGCATTTTTTTCATGGTATTATTGAAAATATACTAAACACACTGGAAAGGCTGGCGTTTTTCCCTTCAAGCGGATAAAAGGACAGCACTAAAAATCATAAACGACACCGACTGTCACCGAAGTTTCTTTTTCATCAGCATGATCCCGGTGCCTATTAGTAGAATACTGAAACTGTAAAGTGGTATTCGCCGACATATCAAAATCCACCCCAATACCAAGCAATGTCTCCGCCTGGCCTCCTGAAGAAGACTTATTCATACCGTACTGCAACTTCATCAGCTTATTCTCATCCAAGCGATAACCAGCGCTCACAACAAAGGCTTTATGGCTATCACCAACACCTTTATTGTCAAGGTACTCGAAAGCCACACCCAGTTTATGACCCTCAGGAAACAAATAAGTAGTAGCAAGACGGGAAACACGCTGCTGGTCATAGCCCTTTAGATAGGCAGCAGCAATATAGGTATTTTCATTATTATAGTTAACCAGAAAATCTGTTGCAGTATGCCCATTAGAACTATCCGTCGAAAGAGCAACAGCATAAGCAAACTCGTTAATACGATTCAGATACACAACACTTTTGTCGAGCACAGCATCGGACTCAAGAATTTTACGCTGATCCGCAGCCTGATTAACAAACATATCCACAGGTACTACAGCAACACGCGCCGGACTCAAGTGACGCCCCACCCGCAGCTCACCACCCGCACTACGACCACGAATTCCAACCCAGGCCTGCCTGACTTCACTGAAGATTTCATCGTTACCAGCAATATCAGACTCCCCCTCTGCTATGTAGGTGAGATCATAGTGCTGATTAATAAAAGATGACCCCTTAAGTCCAAGGCGGGAACCTTGCTCATTAAACCGGTAGTGCCTGTCACTGTTATCATCCACAAAACCATAATCAGCTCTTAGTTGACCAAATAATATCGGCTCAGCATGGACAGAGCCAGACATCAGCACTACCACAGCCATCACAACACCTACTATTTTAGCCATACAAACCTTATGCTCTTATCGACAATATTCCAGAGTAGAAATTAGAACACAAAAAAAGCCACAACTGCAGGACAGTGTGGCTTTTTTTGTTGAAAGCTGCTGAAAAAGCAGATTAACGCTTAGAGAACTGAGTTGCGCGACGTGCTTTATGCAGACCCACTTTCTTACGTTCCACTTTACGTGCATCACGTGTCAGGAAGCCTTCTTTCTTCAAAGCACCACGCATACCTTCATCATACTTCAACAAAGCACGTGAAATACCTAAACGGATAGCGCCTGCCTGACCAGTAGTACCACCACCGGTAACAGAAACATTAATATCAAACTTCTCAGCCATTTCCACTGTATCCAGTGGCTGACGCACGATCATTTGTGCAGTCTTACGTCCGAAGAAATGCTCGATAGGCAGTTTATTAACTGTAATTTGACCACTACCTGCACGCATGAAAACACGTGCTGAAGAGGATTTGCGACGACCTGTGCCGTAATATTGTGATTCAGCCATAATCTATATCAACCCTTTTTTCCCTGGATTTCCAGAACCTGAGGCTGTTGGGCATGATGATTATGCTCCGCGCCTGCGTATACTTTTAATTTGCGGTACATTGCACGGCCCAATGGGCCTTTAGGTAACATACCTTTAACCGCCAGCTCAACAACACGACCAGGAGAACGCTCCTGCATCTGTTCAAAATTAAATGACTTCAGATTACCAATATAACCGGTATGTCTATAGTACATTTTATCTGTTGTTTTATTTCCGCTTACAGCCACCTTGTCAGCATTAATGACAACGATGTAATCCCCGGTGTCGACATGGGGGGTATATTCCGGCTTGTGTTTTCCACGCAAACGCCGGGCAACTTCTGTGGCCAAACGGCCTAACGCCTTATCTTCGGCATCAACAACGAACCAATCGCGTTTTACCTCAGCCGGCTTTGCACTGAATGTTTTCATTCCGGTCTCCAAAGAGAGTGTTATGAGTTATCTGAAAATTTAGACCGCGCATTGTATGGTAATCAACTACCGGAAACAAGGGATCTTTATGGCTAACAACAAAAAAAACGCGACCCATCGCTGAGCCGCGCAATTACCACCAAAGGAGGATGGAGTAGTTATGGTTCGTCACCAAACCGATATGACTATATAATAATAATCTAATATTGTTTTGTCAAGCCTCAAGCCGAGACATCTGCCCTGCGGATCGTTTGTACTTTGTCAGCAGACGCTAAAACGCCCCGCATATTTACCGGAATATCATCTGCTAACAATTCCTGCACATCCAGTGAGCGCCAGCCAAATGCCACTGTGGGTTTGTTATGCTGCCAATAGGCCTTTTGCAAACTAATCGCGGCACAAAGCCCGTTAGGTAAATCAGCATAACGCTTACCTAAACGGAACCCCACCAATTTTACAAAGGTCTGTAAGGCCGCGAAAGGCAGTAAAATTTTACGCCGCTTATACAGGTAGCTGATTAACGAGCGCACGTACACGCCTGCCTCTTTGTCAGGTTTACCAATACTTTCCAACAAAGCCGCCTCATTGGCATGGAACACCCCGACATCAAAGTAACGCCGGAAAACCTGCAGCAGCGAGTATTGGTGTGAGTGCCGGACTTTACTCTGGGCGGAATAAACGGTTCGCCAGCCCGCTAATAGCAAACAGGCCGTCACATAACTATCTTCCGAGACAATCACCTTTTCCGGAAAGCCGCCCACACTACGCAACGCAGAAACCCGGTAACAGGCATAAACATCTGATGAAAATGCCGCACGGAACCCCAGTTTTTCAAAATCATTACGGCTGCGGGAAGAAGAAACCGGCGGATAAGTAAAGGAACGTGCGTGAGACTCCAGCAAACCAGCGTCATCACGCGGAATGTGGCGACCGTAGCTCATAGCCACCGTTTCATCTTCCATCGCCACTAGCAGCTGCTGAAGCGACTCGGCTTGCTCAAGAATCGCATCCTGTGTCAGATAAACGATGAATTTTGCATCCGGGCATAGTTGCACCGCCAATTGACGCGTACCACCATGATTAAAATCCCGTGGGTCGATACTAAATACATCAAAACCCGCCGCCATCGCAGCTTCAGCCGTACCATCCGACGATGACGAATCGATTACCAGATAACGTCCAGCCCGCACAGACTGACTTTTTACACCCTGAATCCATGAAGACCAGAGTTCCCCGGCGTTACGTGTCAACACCACCACAGCTACATCAGGACGATTATTTATTATTGTCATTTTTTATTCTTCCGATTTCACATCAGGCGAACCACAGGAGCGCCAGATTTGCCACAACACCACGCTTAAAAAAGCGATGCCGGACGATATGTTTGCGTCGTTCCCAACCCCTTAAATGCCTAAGATCAGCTAATGC
>CALHAO010000372.1 GCA_937931765.1 uncultured Thiotrichaceae bacterium | reverse complement strand
TACCTGTGTGGCCTGGGCTGGTACATTGCGTGGTTATCAGTTTATCCATGAGGATTGTGCTGATGCAGATGTGATTAAGCTGGCCTATGATTATGTTACCAACGATACGATTCCTTGTCTGGATACACCAGAAGATCCTTGTCCGCTCGATTTAGCAAAGTATCGCGATGTGGTATTGGAGCGTTTTGGCAACCCTTATATTGAGGATACTAATCAGCGGGTAGCGATGGATGCTTATTCTAAGATCCCGTCACAGATTGTACCGACGATTCGTGAGTGCTTGGCAGATGGCCGTAGTGCTGATAGTGTCAGCATGTTACCTGCGCTGTTTTTGGCATTTCTGGAACGACAGCAGCGTGGTGAGATTCCGTTTGAATATCAGGATCAGGCCATGACTGTTGAGAGTGCGCGTGCTATTTGTACCTCAGATGATGTGGTAAAAGCCTTTGTTGATGAGCGTTTGTTGTTTGACGAGTTGGCGGGCGATGAGCGTCTTCTGACTACGATGCGTGATGCTTATGGACGAGTGCAGGCGTTTATAGCCGAGAAAGCATGACTCAGGCATTGCTGCCTTTAGCTGGAAAAGTTGCCGCCGTTACCGGCGGCGCTTCCGGTATCGGTTTAGCCAGTGTTGAAGGTATGCTGGCTGCTGGTGCTACTGTTGTACTGATTGATCGTGATGAGGCTGCGGTACAAGCAATCTGTGATCAGCACGGAGAGCAGGTCATTCCATTGATACTGGATCTGCTTGATCCGGTGCAGTGTGCTAGTTTGATGCCACAAATACTGGAAAAAGCCGGGCAATTGGATATTTTCCATGCCAATGCCGGGCTGTATGTCGGTGGTGACTTGGTGGATGCTGAGGCGGATGCGATTGACCGCATGCTAAACTTGAATGTCAATGTAGTGATGAAAAATGTGCGTGATGTTTTGCCGCATATGATTGAACGGGGAGCAGGAGATATTATCGTCACTAGTTCCTTGGCGGCACATTACCCGACACCGTGGGAACCGGTTTACGCCTCATCAAAATGGGCAGTGAATTGTTTTGTACAGACTACCCGGCGACAGGTGTTTAAACACGGTATCAGAATCGGCGCTGTTTCTCCGGGGCCGGTGGTCACAGCACTATTATCAGATTGGCCGGAAGAAAAATTACAGGAAGCCAGAGAGTCTGGTAGTCTGATTGAGCCAACTGAAATTGCAGATGTGATTATGTTTATGCTCACCCGGCCACGCGGTGTAACCATCCGGGATGTGGTCATTATGCCGACTAATTTTGATCTGTAAGTGGCGGAGTGAGTTGGAGATAACACAGTTATAGGAGGAGCTTGATATGGGACAGCAAGCAGCGCGCCCATTCAACAACCGGACACCTGAGGTTGAGCTGGAGTTTCAGCGTAATTCAGACCTGGGGTATGAGGAAGGCGGTACTTTTGGTTCTGTCCGTTGCTTAGAGCATGGCGTGCCTAATTCATTGGTGCGGTGGCACTATCATGAAGAATATGAATTACACCTGATCGTTCAAACCAGCGGCAAGGTATTTGTTGGTGACTATATTGGCGGTTTTGAACCAGGGCATTTGGTATTAACCGGCCCACGCTTACCCCACAACTGGATTTCAACTGATGTGCCCGAAGGTGGCGTCCCTATTCGCGACCGGGTTTTGCAATTTTCTGATGAGCCGCTGCGTAAATCCAGTGAGTTTATCCCTGAGCTGTCTGGCTTGTTGCCTCTATTGGAGCGTGCGAGTCATGGTATAGAGTTTATCGGTATCAGTGAACAGATATCGGAAAGGATGACGTGCATTAAAGATGGTACCGGCGTCGCGCGTTTTACGGAGTTTCTGCAGTTATTGCATGAGTTATCGCAGCATGATCAATACAATTTATTGTCCAGTGCCCGGCTACAGAGTTTTGATGACGATGATTCACTGAATCAAATCAGTGAGGTAGTTGATTATATTACTGAGAATTATGGCACACCGTTTAGCATGGCGGATATTTGTGAGCACTTTAATATGAGCAGCAGCCATTTTTCACGTTATTTTCAACGTGCAACGGGTAATACGTTTACTGATTTTGTAAATCGCATGCGCATTAATCGTGCTTGCGTGTTATTAATGGAAACTGAGCAATATGTGAGTACGATTTGTTATTCGGTGGGCTTTAACAATATAGCCAATTTCAATCGCCGGTTTATGGATATAAAGGGCATGACACCCAGCGAATTCAGACGCCAGGGTCAGGCAAGATTCGGTTAATAAAGGTTTATTTATGACATTTGTAGTTTGTGGTGAGGCATTGTTTGATGTCTTTGTTAATACAGATTCCGGCAAGCCTGGTGAGCTGGCATTCGATGCGTTGGTCGGTGGATCACCGTTAAATGTGGCAGTGGGACTGGCTCGTCTCGGGCATTCATCTGCATTGTTAACCGGGCTTTCTACCGACTTCTTTGGTGAGCGACTGGATGCAGTGTTGCGTTCGGAGAATGTGTCTACCGATTTATTAGCACGTAAAGCGGCTCCGACCACATTGGGTTTTGTACAGAAAGACGATCAGGGTGTGGCGAGTTATGCGTTTTATAACAACGGTGCGGCGGATTGCTCGCTGACTGAAGCGGATATTGATATTGATTTAAAGGACGCCCGTTTTCTGCATCTGGGGTCTTATTCTATTGTTGTGCCGCCGACTGCTGATACTTTGTTTAAGCTGGTGGCGCGTGAATCCGGCCAGCGTATTATCTCGCTTGATCCTAATATCCGCCCGACGGTAGAGCCGGATATGGCGGTATGGCATAAGCGGGTAAATGATCTGTTGCCATTGGTCGATATGATCAAGGTCAGCGATGAGGATCTTGAGTCGTTGCATCCTGGTCGTGATCCGGAAGAAGTGCAGGCAGAGTGGCTGGCGCAGGGTGCGAAACTGGTGGTGGTGACGCTGGGTGGCGAAGGTGCCATTTTGCAAAGCAAGCTGGGTAAGGTCAAAGTAAAAACGCCGGTGATTGAAGTTGTGGACACGGTGGGCGCGGGCGATACTTTCCAGGCAGCTTTGCTGGATTATGTGGCTTTCTTAGATGAACAAGACGGCGAGTGGTTTGAGAAGTTAGATGCTGAAATGCTGAATAAGATTGGCCAGTATGCGGCGGGTTCTGCGGCGATTACCTGTTCGCGGAAAGGGGCTGATTTGCCGACACGGGAAGAGGTGGCGGAGAAGGGCTAGCTCGGCTATTTCACTAACCCAGACAATAAAAAAGCCCGCTGCAATAGTGGGCTGTGAATATCAGTCTGCGTAAAAGAGGCTGAAGGCAAAGCCATACTGTGGTAATTTCGGGCATGAACCAAAAGGCCACCTGATATGCAAGCCACACAATCATTAACACCCGAACAGCTATTTGAATTTCTACTCAACGTCGCACCCGTACGTCCGGTTTTTATCTGGGGGCCGCCGGGCATCGGCAAGTCTTCACTGGTGGAATTGTTTGCCGCCGAAGTTGGGCTGGATTGTGTCAGTTTGCTGGGTTCTCAGTTAGCCCCCGAAGATATTATTGGGGTGCCACAAATCGTTGATGGCAAATCACGCTTTTGTCCTCCGACCCTGATCGCTCGTGATGAGCCTTTTTGTTTGTTTCTGGATGAGCTGAATGCTTGCTCACAGGAAGTACAAAAGGCTTTTTATAGCCTGATTAACGATCGGCGGATCGGTGAGTTTGTTTTACCAGAAGGTTCTATTGTGGTGGGTGCGGGTAACCGTGCACAGGATGCCGCTATTGTTAAGCCGTTATCCTCGGCGCTAATTAACCGTATGGTGCATGTCAGTCTGCGTGCAAATCATCGTAATTGGCTACAGTGGGCAAATAATAATGCGCTGCATATTTTGGTGGTGAAATATATCCAGCTACGCCCGGATCACCTCTGGTCTAAACCACCGAAGCATGAAGAGCCTTTTTCCACGCCCCGTAGTTGGCACATGTTGTCTGATAGCCTGACAGCTTATACACCGGAAACACTGACTGTTGAGACTGTGAGCTATTTAGCTTCAGGCTTGTTGACCCCTAGCCATGCTCGGCAATTTGTGGGTTTTTATAAGCAACAACAGTATGGTCTGGGTATTGAGGATATTGTGCATGGTGATAAACATTGGCCGGATAAGCCGGAAGAACGCGATATTTTGTACTTCATGGTACAAAGCTTCCGGGTCTATCTGATTAAGAATCTTTCGCCGAGTAGTAACTCGCAGTCACAAAGTGACCTGGTCGAAAAAGCCAAACGGCTGATTACCCAGTTAGCGCATATCTCGTTGGAAATGGCACAGCTAGTATTGGTCGAAGAAGATTCTGATGACGAACACAGTACTCCACAAACGTTGCCGGGCTGGTTTACGGCTGAGATTGTGCGTAATGCGCCGCGTTTAGTGGAACGCAAGCCTTAACCGGTTCTGACTTATGAGCAGTACTCTCGAGCAAGTTATTTATGACGCCAACTATCAGCTTCAGGAGCACCCGTTATTTGGTGTGCTGAGTGAGTTGGTGTATGTCCACTGTAATAGTAAATTACCCCCGGAGACCTGGGCGCAACTTCATGAATCACGCTTCCAGGCAGCTTTGCATGTTAACCATAAAAAGAAGCTGTCGGTGGATGAATGGGTTTATATTCTGGCACTGGGCCACCTGCATGTGGCTATGGAGCACCTGCTGGTTAATCCGAAAACAGAGAGTCATAAGCTACATGGCTGTTATCATGCGGCGCATCATTTTGTCCAACAAATGAATATAGGCAAGCGTCCGGCGAATATGCTGGACAGTGATGGCATTGGCGGAAAATTGGCCAGCTGGGTCAATGATTCAAGACCGCATTATATGCCTTATGAAAAACAGGAGCGTTGGCAGGCGGTGTTTGATCGGGCGCTGAATGCTGCCGCCCAGGCGGCTTTAGCCCAAATCGCTTATCACAGTGATAAGCGTAGTCCGGTGAGTGCTAATTTGCGTGATGCTAACCTGTGGATCATTAATTCGTTCCCGTTGCTATCCGCCTTAGCCAGCAGTTTCATCCTGATTGAGAATGCCGACATCTGCAAACAGATGCATATCGACATTGCTGCCATCCATCCGGTGTTGAAAGAAGTTTATATTCATCCACGCTGGCATTTTTCTAAACCACAGATGATTTTTATCCTGCTGCATGAATACCTGCACATTGGCCTGCGTCATGATATTCGCGAGCAGGGACGTGATCCGTATTATTGGAATGTGGCTTGTGATTATGTGATCAATGGCTGGCTGATGGAAATGGCGATTGGTGAAATGCCGGTAGTGGGCATGCTGTATGACCCGAAGCAGGCCGGACGCAGTGCTGAGGAAATTTACGATGATATTCTACAGAACGTGAATTGGCAGCGCCGCCTCAAACGTGAGAAAACACCGCGTGGTGATGGCAGGCCGGACATTATCAGTGATAAACCTCCGGCCTGGTGGATTTCTGGTGATGGCGTATCGCTGGATGAGTTTTACCGCTATAGCATTGTCGAAGGGCTGGAGTATGCCGAAAAGCGTGGGCGGGGTGATTTCCCCGCAGGTTTGATTGAGGAAATTCGTGCTATCAGCCAGCCACCCATTCCTTGGGATGTTCAACTCACCGAATGGCTTGATCAATACTTTCCACCGCTGGAAAAACGCCGCAGTTATGCGCGTGCCAGTCGTCGGCAGAGTTCCACACCGGATATTCCGCGTCCCAGCTGGAGTTATAATCTTGATAGTGGCAAAGAACGTACCTTTGGTGTGTTGCTGGATACTTCCGGCTCTATGTCACGGTCTGAACTGGCTAAAGCATTGGGGGCTATCGCAGCTTATGCGCAAAGCCGTGAAGTACGTTTTATCCGGTTGGTTTATTGTGATGCGATTCCCTATGACGCAGGTTATGTTGAAGTAGAGGCGTTGCTGCATCAGGTTGAAGTGAAAGGGCGTGGCGGCACAGTCTTACAGCCAGCTATAAACCTGTTAGAAAAAGCTAAAGATTTCCCTGCACGTGGGCCATTGTTGATTATTAGTGACGGGTATTTCGAGGCGATAAGGGTGCGTATGGAGCATGCTTATTTATTATCCCAAGGCTGTCGTCTGGCTTTTAAAACGCCTGCGCC
>CALHAO010000371.1 GCA_937931765.1 uncultured Thiotrichaceae bacterium | reverse complement strand
TCGTTTCAACAATAAAACCTGATGCCCTTCCATCGTCAACGCCTGCGCTTCAAAAGCAGCTTCTCTGCCGGAGACATCTGTCTCTACCCAAATATCAGAGGTGATCGACACCTCTCCGGGGCTTTGCCAGTGCATCATCGCCTCTTCAATGAAACAACTCAGATACCCAAAGCTTTGTATAATATCATAGCCACCTTGATACACATGTTTACCAGCGTGATAGACCAACCAATCAGGTAGGGCAGACTGTGCAACAAAATAGCCATCTTCTCTACGTGTTAAGACAACCTGATCCAGTAAAGTCTGCATCTTGGATAAAAAGTTACTCACGCTCTGACTCCTTTGTTCAGTTTGCTAGTTAGTACTAATTCTCCAGCTAGAGAACTAAAAAGTTCATCAACACCGAAGTCATCTTTGGCACTACTTTCGATCATTGCACTGCTGGTTTCTTTTAAGACCAATAGCATTTCTTCAGACAACATCCACTGATGTTTTATGTCAGCTTTATTTAACGCAAAAACAACCGGAATATTATGACCATCAGGCAGTGCTCTGACCATCTTATACAGCGACATGGCAACGTCAAATGTGTTGCTGCGCGTTCCGTCTATAACAATTATGGCACCCGCCATGCCTCGAAGATGTGTTGGCCGCACTTTAAAAAAGTCATCATCGCCCGCAATATCCCACAACATCAGCGTCATAGCCTGCCCATGCACTGTTAGTTGTTTTTTATCGACTTTGACACCCAAAGTCGTGTGGTATTTATCGCTGAAAACACTCTCGACATATTGTTTTACCAGGCTGGTTTTCCCCACCGAAAACGAACCTAACATGCATATTTTCTTCTGAATCACAATCAAAGCCTCAATAAACCTGCACCCGATAAGTCACACTCCGCTCATTCACTTCGGAGCCACGTTTTTTGGCCAACGCAATAACAGCAGCGGGAATACCCCGCTCAATTAAAGAACGACGTAGGCTCACTGCTCTTTTAGCGGAAACTTGCTCGTTGACCCGCACGGAACCCGACTGATCAGCATTACCGGTCAATACAATACGGACTTCCTGCCCGTTGGCTGTCGCTAAGCGCAACAACTCTTTTATGTTAATGACCTGCTGACTCAAGTGTACTGATGTCTCATCAACGTCCGTTTTTCCGGCACCAAATAAATACTTCGCACGGTTAATCGTGCTGACAAGACGACTGATCGCAGTCGTATGCTCCCGGACAGACTCCGGTGCCGCCACCCTTAGGCGACTGACATCTAATGCTGTCACTCCGGGCATGTTGCGCCAATAAGTTTCAAGTTTGTTACGCCAATCCTGCTCAGCAACGCCTGAAACTATGAACACATTATTTTTCAAAGTTAATACTGTGTTTTTTGCAGGCTGCAAAACCAGGTGAGCGCGCTTAATCACCATTGCTGGCTCAGCCGAAACATAGGGCTGAAATGAATAATCAAAGACAGCATCAACATCCCGTACGCCAGCTCCCGTTAATAAGGGCATGCGCTCAACGAAGGTTTCAGGGTGCCGCGCCAATGGATCTAACAGGCCTTCTATCTGATAACCTTTTTCTGTTTGATAGGTATTGACCACTACAACACCCGGCTCTGCATTTATCTGTTTAATACGTTGCCGGAATGTCTGTTCCTGCTCCCGTTCCGCCTGAGCAGCCAACTGCTGCAGCTTTTTTTTCTGTTCAAGCTCATCCTGCAATGACTGCACAGCAGCTTGTTGTTCCCATTGCTCAAGCGCCAGCTTATCCTGGTGAGCACTGTGATATTGATAACCCAAATAGGCCACCAGACTTAATAAGGCTAATAACAGGAGTCCGGCAAGCCAGGGCTTAGTTTTTACACGCTGCTGACGTTGAGAAACCAAACAGTCTTCCAGCAGATGATGAATCCTGACAAATGGCTCGCTATCCCCTGCATAATTCACCAAGGTATGAGCCATCTGCTGATGAATACTTTCCTGTGTTTCAGTGAGCAACTCCACCAAATCACCAGGTGGGTTACCACGCACGACAGCGGCCAGCACAGCACGAGGCCCACGTTCTATCAACACAGAAAGCTCACCCAGACGTAAACGTTTTAACGAAGCATCACTCTGAACCGAAAAAGAGTCGGCGATAAAATCCTGGATAGCCGTTAACATACCGGACACCATATCCGGATCTTTACTGATAGCATGTGGTGCTTCGGCATGTCTCAGCAGTAAACCCGTGTCACTATGGATCAGGAACACCTGTTCAACCTGATACTCCAGCGTATTCAGTAATACAACTTCTGAATAACTGCGACCGGTGCGCCACGCATCAAACCGCCAGCCTAAAAATTTCGGCGAAAGACTTTGTTCCAGCAATTGATTGAACGTCTCAAAAGTCTGAGCCAACGCTTCCTGGATAGACTGACGGATAGCAGGCCCCATCACAGGATATAACGCATTAGCTAGCCGCTGCGGATCATTTTCGATGGAACGAGAAAGTGCGTTCTCGATGGTAGGCGACAATACCTCTGACAGTGTTTCATCCTGACTAGCTCTGAGCCGAAGCGCCTCACTAACCACTTTTGCGATTTGCTCACTGTGTAATTGCGGCGTATTAATCTGCCGCCGCAATTCCAGTAGCGACTCATAATCTTTGCCCAGCAGCAAATCACGCAAGCGCTGCATATCATGCGCTTGTGGCTCCGATGGTAAAAGAGCAGATGTGTTATTTTCAGAGTACATTACGTAATATATGACTTAAGTCAGGTATAACTTAACCAGCGACTGATTCATCGGCCACCAGTTGCTCTGCCATCTCAGTTAGTAAAACGGCAATAGACTGGCGATCAGCTTTTTCATGGCTCAGCGTATGAGTCGTATCCTGCAATTGTTGCAAAATATCCTGACGCCAATCTCGCATTTGAGTACCCAACCGGTTTTTCTCAGTATCCAGACGTTCATTGAGTTCGCTGTGATTTTTCAACACCTGATGGCCCAACTTGTCAATGCTATGCTCAACTCTGCCAATATTTTCCTGCGTGCTGGCCAAGTTCGTTTTTCTGGCTTGAGTTTCTTCATCAAACAGGTCAGTTAATGCATTTATTTCACTTTTCAGCGTATCAATTTTCTTACAAGTTTCTTCATTTAATGAGGCCACTGAAGCCTGAATATAACGCTCTAGCGAAGCCTGGCGCTTTTCAGTTTGTTTGACCTGCTCACCAAACAGAATTTTTCTAACCAGATCCAGACTTTGATTCGGATCAGCAGAATCATCAGGCGCACTGTCTGTCATTACATCTTCAGTCTGCTGAACAAGCTGCTGCTTACTCTGCGAATGTTCCTGCTGCAATAAATCTTTTGAAGGGTTCTCTGCTACTGCGTTCATCACTATCTAACCTTTTATAGTTGTTATATGTCCGTGAGGGCTGACACTATTCATCGAGTGCAATAATCTACCATAAAATTAACCTATTACACAGATACTGCTGATGAATAGCATGTTGTAAGGTGAACTCCCTCAAAGCACACATGCAAAAACCACGATCAATTTATGACGCTAACATCTACACACTGTGGAGCTTTGTCTATTGATAGCTTTTGTCATGTTATATTTAGTCGTATCACTATCTGGAAATGATTTTATGAACGAAACGGTTACCGACCGCTGGCGATTCGTCACATCGTCACTAACGCTGCACACCTTAATTATCGGCTTGATGATCCTGCTGATGCTGATCCCGCTCTTCATGGTAAGCGGCGTGGTCAATGAAAGAAGTCATTATCAACAGCAGGTACTTCAGGATGTCGCAGCAGACTGGGGCGGCAAACAAACGCTGACCGGCCCGTTTCTGGTCATTCCTTACGTTGAACACCTAACTAGTGTGGACACAGTGACGGATGAAAAAGGTAAAAATAAGGTAGTCACCAAAGATATATTTAATGACCACACGCTGATTTTACTGCCGGAAAAACTGGATATTCGCGCAAAACTTGACGAGGAACACCGTAAACGAGGCATTTATGACGCGCTGGTTTATAACGCCAAGCTTGATGTCACCGCTGCCTTTGACCATGAATTCCTATTGGATGGTGGTGACGGTGATCGGCGTATCTTGTGGGATAAAGTGTTCCTGATGGTCGGCCTGAGTGATACTAAGGCGATCAACTCCGGCGCTACGGTAGAATGGGATGGGGATTCAGTCAGTCTACAACCCGGCACCGGTTTGCCGGATGTTATTGCACAGGGTTTTCATGTGCCTTTGGATGAAGCCACTTCCAATGATACAAAACACGATTTCAAACTGGAGCTTGAACTACAAGGTAGCGATGGTTTGTTTTTTGCGCCGTTGGGCAAAACCACCACGACTGTAATGACCTCAAGCTGGCAGCACCCGAGTTTTCAGGGGGATTTATTACCTAAATCACATGATATTGATAAAGAGGGTTTCAAAGCACGCTGGGATATTCCTAATCTGGCGCGTAGCTATCCACAACACTGGTGGCTGGAAGACAAAGCAAAGTACGATCCCGGTTATTTTACAGCGGGTGTGAGTTTGTACGAGCCAGTCTCCTTATATTCACAGGTAGAGCGGGCGGTTAAATACGGCATATTATTCATCGCCCTCACCTTTCTGACATTTTTTGCCTTTGAAATCGCTAGCGGTGCACGTTTGCATATTCTGCAATATGGCCTGATCGGCTTTGCACTCGCCTTGTTTTACCTAATCTTAATGTCGCTGGCAGAACACCTGCCGTTCAGGGAATCCTATATCGCAGCAGCAACTTCGGTGGTAGCAGTGATATGGGTTTATGCCTGGGCAGTGTTACGCAGCTTCTGGAAAGGGCTGTTTATCTTATTAATGCTCGGTGGTTTGTATTATCTGTTATTTATGATCCTGCAAATGGAAGACTATGCATTGTTAGCGGGAACCGGCCTGTTGGTATTTGCCACACTGATGATGATGTTTGTCACCCGTAACAGTCGGTTTTCATGAGGAAAAACCCACGGAGTAAAAATGCACTGAGGGTAAATTCCAATTTTTATAGATTATTTGGCATCTGTATTTTCAGCACTACCGTATACACCTATAACTTCAGCGCAATTCAATACGAAGTCTGACGAGCGGGAAAAGCGAGAAGTAAACGAATTTTCTTTATTATTATGAACGTGGAGTAACATACAATGAGCAATTCTAAAATCTTAGCAACTGCAGCAATCACTAGTGTTTTGGCTTTAGGCTTAACAGCAGCATCAGGTGTTATGGCAGCTGATGAAAAAGTTGAAATGGAAAAATGTGCCGGTATCGTTAAAGCAGAAATGAATGACTGCGGTGCAAACGGACATGCTTGCGCAGGTATGGCTAAAACTGATGGTGATGCTAAAGAGTGGGTCAAATTACCGAAAGGCACGTGTGAAAAGCTGGTCGGTGGTGTTGTTCTGGAAGGCTAAACCCAAAACAAAGCTCAACCAGGCGGTGTGTCTCACGATACATCGCCTTTTTTATTAACCTGATAAACTTTGTGAACCAACTTCTTTAAGAGTCTGATATGAAAGAACATAGCTGTGGTATCGGTTTACGCTTTGAACATATCGATCGTATTCTGAAAGAACAACCCAACATTCCATGGCTTGAGGTATTAAGTGATAATTACCTTAATCCAAATAGCGTCCAGCAAGACTATTTATTATCTATCGCAGAGTTATACCCGCTGTCATTGCATGGTGTAGGTATGTCAATCGGCTCTGTTGACCCTTTTAATGAAGATTATTTTTCCCTGCTGAAGGCATTGATTGACCGGGTTAATCCAGAACGGGTATCCGATCATTTATGCTGGACAGCGGTACATGGCATGGTGACACACGACCTTATCCCCCTGCCCTATACCGATGAAACTATTCGATATGTTGCCGGACGTATTCGTGAAGCACAAGAACGCCTGGAACGGGAAATAGTCATCGAAAATGTCTCCAGCTATTTGCAATACAAACAATCCGCTATGACGGAGTGGGAGTTTTTCACAGCTGTAGTCGAAGAAGCCGATTGTGGCTTGTTATTGGATGTAAATAATATTTATGTCAGTGCCATGAATCATAATTTTGATCCATTGGATTACCTACACGCGATACCAACAAAACGAGTGCGCCAGATTCACCTTGCGGGTTACGAAGACCGTGGCACACATTTATTAGACACACATGGCAACCACGTCACAGAACCTGTTTGGGATTTATACGCACATGCTGCAAAACAAGTAGGCAATATCCCCACGCTGATTGAATGGGATAATGATGTTCCTGAATTGGAAATACTACTCGCCGAAGCAGACAAAGCAGGGAGTATTCAACTTGAACACACCGCCTGAATCACTCAAACAATTACAAACACATTTTTCTGAAGCTGTCTTTTCGGATCAGCGGGGATTAATAGCTGAGTCAGTCATGCAACAAGGTGAGTTATCCGCTGAGCAACGGGTAGGCATTTACCGCAACAGCGTACATGGTATTTTGTGGCAATACCTGGCATCACTGTACCCGGTATGCAATCAATTAGTCGGCGAGAAGTTTTTTGAAGGCTTTAGTGATCTATTCATTGACCAGCACCCACCCGGCACACCCTTTCTGGCCGATTATGGCGATGGATTCTCTGCCTTTATGCGTGAACATGATGCCTTTGCCAAGATACGCTGGATTAATCAGGTTGCTGAGCTGGAATGGGCTCGTCATCAGGCATGGCATGATACCAATCAATTAGTTACTGATTTTTCATTACTAGCCACTTTAACTGAAGAGCAACAATTATCTGCACAATTTCAGCTGCCGGACTCTATGCAGATACTGCACTCACCTTATGCAATTCATCAGGTGTGGCTTGCTCATCAACCTGAAGATTACGCCGGTAAAATTCCCTTAGAAGAAATACAATTACAACAGGACGATTACATTATTGTCTGGCGCTCAGAACGCCAACTGCAGCAAGTGCAGATCAATGAACAACAATGGCAGTTTCTTTCCGCCGTCAGACAAAATAAATCATTAGCAGAATTATCAGAACAGTTCCAGGAACCAGTCGGTGTGTTGCTAGCTTCTGCCATTCAGCACGGCTGGATTATTTCATTTCGTAATTATTGAAATAAGTCTTACAAACTGCATCTGAAACCACTCCTAAGCGTATATTAATAATAACTTTATTTAACGCACTTAATCTTCAGACAGGAGTATACAATGTCGAATCCAATTACCCTTTCCGGCTTTTTAACCGGTCACTGCTGGCCAATGGATAATTTCGTAAAGCCACTCATTTTATTAGGGTTCCGTCTCTATGTATCCTGGGTATTTCTCCTTTCCGGACTGACAAAAATTAAAAGCTGGAGCAGTACAATTTATCTGTTTGAAGATGAATATAAGGTTCCATTCATTCCGGCAGAAATTGCAGCTTATATGGCCACAGCCGGAGAATTAATTTTACCCGCTTTACTGATCATCGGCTTATTGAGTCGCCCGGCTGCATTGGGGTTATTTATATTAAATTTTGTAGCGGTGATTTCCTACCCTTACCTATTTACCATCGATGGTGCAGGCGGGTATTGGCAGCACGTGACCTGGGGTGTCATGTTATTGGTAGTTTTCGCCTTTGGCCCCGGAAAAATTTCGCTTGATCAATTGATTGCTAACTGGTCTGCTAAACGACGGAATGCAGCAGTCAGTTAATTCCGCTCACCATCTCCTCCCTTGGTCACGCCAAGGAGGAGATTTCGATAGGTGTTGAAAACTAGGTTTCAGCTCCGACTACGCGAAAACGCCGTCAATAATGCCTGAATCACTGATCGTGATACGTCCTGACTCACTCCCACACCAGCATACACTGCATCGCCTACTTCCAACTCAATACAAGTCTGTGCCAATGCGCTGCTACCCGTCGATAAAGCGCTCTCATCAAACTGAGTGATTCTCACCTTTATGCCATACCGCTGCTGCAAAGCATCGCATACTGCCATCAAAATACCTGGCCCTTGCCCCTTGAAAGTACTCTGCTCAACCGCCTGCAAAGTAAATCCGGCTTGAATAATCTCATCTTCGGTATGCAAGTCATAAGAC
>CALHAO010000370.1 GCA_937931765.1 uncultured Thiotrichaceae bacterium | reverse complement strand
TGGATGTGTTGGAGCGTACCGCACATATTACGAATTATCAGGGAGACTGACATGCAAATCATCGACGCACACCATCACCTTTGGACACCAGAAACTGACCCCGCCAACATAGGTTATGTCTGGCTGAAAAACATCGGGGCGATGAAACCGTTTGGCGACCCTACCCCGATTCAGCGCGATTATGGGGTGGATGAATTCCGCAGTGAATCGGTTGAGCATGAGCTGATTGGCTCGGTGCATGTGCAGTGTGACGGGGCTATTCCTGATCCGGTGCGGGAGTCGGAGTGGCTGGAATCATTGCAGGCTGAACACGGCCTGCCTTCGGTGCATGTTGGGTTTCTTGATCTGACATCGGGTGATGCGCAACGCACGCTGGAGCGGTATATGAAACTGCCCAACTTTCGGGGTGTGCGGCAGATTCTGAGCCGGATTGATGAGCGTCCGGAGATTAGTTTTGTGCCGGAGCATTATTTACGGAATACAGTGTGGCGGGAGCAGTTTGTCCTGCTAGCGGAACATGGGCTGAGTTTTGATTTACAGCTTTATCCGGAGCAAATGGCGGAGACCGCTGAGTTTTTGGCGCAGCATACTGATGTTCCGGTGGTGATTGATCATGCGGGTAGTCCTTATGATCAGAGTGAGGTTGGGCGGGTGAAGTGGAAACAGGGTTTGGCGTTATTGGCTGAGCTGCCGCATTGTCAGATTAAATTGTCCGGGTTTGGGATGTTTAATGCCGCGTGGGATGTGGAGAGTACCCTGCCCTTGTTTGCGGATATGATTGAGTTATTTGGGGCTGAGCGGGTTATGTATGGTAGTAATTTTCCGGTGGATAAGTTGATGCGGGATTATGATTTTGGGGTTCGGGTTGTATTGGATTGTGCGGAGCGGGTTGGGCTGGATGCGGCGGCGGTTGAGGGGATTTTTTGTGGGAATGCTCGTGGATTTTATAGTCTTTGATCCGGACGCATGTGGAAACGTGTCATTGCATTAACTAACTAAGAAATAGCTCGATTTTTTGACACCTCCCCTGAATTTCTACATTATAGGAAATGAACAGAGGTTGAATGCCCCTCTGGAAGCCTTACCCAGAGCCAACCTTCTCTTTTCAATCTATATAGATATTGGAAAATTTTAAGCAATCCTTCCAACGGTGATTACTATCAAAATCCATCTGATCATAAACTCATTATCAACTTAGAGGTGAAATATTTTGTGGACATACGTGTGGGCTTTTATAATTACTTTGCTTTTAACAAGGATAGCAAATATAGCAATTTCAAAATTTATATCGCCATTAAAAACCGCATTAACTTCTTTCCTATTAATTTCCTTTTTATTACTTACCCTAAGTAGTTTAGAAAATAGGCTTTTAGATAGCTTAATTATATATATTCCTTGCTTGTTAATAATTCTTGCTTTTGATGTATTTGTAATTAAAACAAAAGCCAATAACTATTTTATACCTAAAAAAAGACAGTGGGAGAAATGGTCATTACCTTCGAAATTAACAGCTATCGGAACTTTTGCAGGGGTAATAAGTTTATCATTTTACTTACTAGAAAAAGTTTACATAATAACAAAACCTACAGGCCAAGAAGAAAATAACTTTGATATCTATAATTCAGGCGTGGTTATTACTGACAAAACAAACATTGAAGAATGCAAAGGGGAGTACCTATTCAGATGGAATGCTCCTGCTTTTATTGGAAAAAATCCTGACTTTTTTGATAAAGATATAGGTAATGAGTTGGATACATTTGAAATATTAACTGTAGATGGATTGGGTTTAATTATAAATAGAAATTTCAAATTACTAGCAATTGATTCGGAAGCATTATCAGTATACGGTGGAAGTAATGGTAAGCATATAGAGAAAACTGTAGGTTTTGGTGGAGGTGGGAACTGGCGCATAATAATTGAGGATATAAAAGGTAGTGATAAAAAACCAAAATCTCCATTTAAGATCGGAGAAAAATATAAGCCTCACAACCCAATAAACAATATATCATTCAATCCAAATAAGACGATACCTTATTGCCCTGAAACAACATCAGGGGTTAAATAAGTATGTTCAGTCATAGACAAAAAAAGCAAAACCTGGTAAGGATGGAGCTTCCAACCGGTCGATTTGGAGCTTTTCCATGTTAAGATGTATAGACTAAGCGTTTTTACTCCCAAAAGCATCAAAAAAACGTAGGATTTTCACATCGGCTAATAGTATGAGGCCGTTCAAAACTCTGTATCAACAGAAACCTCCAACTCACTCCGCCTGCTCCAAACAAATATTCTGAAACTTACGCATAGCATAGCTCTGCCGCCGTCCGGTTTTACTGATCACAGAAATCTCCGTTTCCTCAGAAAACTCACCCGGCAACAACTGCTTCAGTAATGACTGGCTCTCATACTTCCCCGCATAATGCGCCGGTAAGTAACCAATATGCTGCCCCGCGAGTATCGTCATGGCAATGGACTCAATATTTGTCGCGATAACCGATGATTTCACACTCGGAAAAGGCTGCATTGAAAAAATACCTTGTGGATAACCATTAGTCACCCAATTGGCGGCGGCAATATCACGTGGCGAAATATGATCCGGCGCTTTATCAAAGAAGGGATGATTTTTACCACAATACAGGTGGTGCAGTTCATCATAAAGCCGGGTCGCTTTGACAAATTTACTGTTACCCACCACGGTGCCGATGACCAGATCCAGCTGCTCTTCAACCAGCGCATTGTGTAGCTCAAACTGACCATCCTGAACCAGATGTAACTCAACATTAGGCGACTGACGGGTGAAGTCACTAATGAGCCGGACGATGGAGAACCGATCTTCTGTCAACATATGATCCAGTGTTCCCACCCGTAATACACCACTGGACTCATCCTGTAAGGCATTAACATCATGGCAGAAACTATCCAGATTAACGGCCAACTTCCGATACCGATCCAATACAGATTTCCCGCGCTCGGTGAGCCGAAAACCTTTGCGCCCCCGTGTGCACAAGGAAAACCCAATGCGGCTTTCAAGGCCAGCGATGTGATTACTGATCGTCGATTGACTTAAACCCAGTGCATCCTGCGCACCCGCAAATCCACCGGAGCGGCAAATTATTTGGAAAATCGATAAGGCCCGTAAATCGGCAGCGCTTAATTGAGTGAGCATATTAGTTGTCGTGCAGTCCTGTCTGAGCAAACATTAATACATTTGTATTTACCAATGTATTAGATGGTAACAGGCTATGTTTTCTGAAGCTAATATTAACTAAACTACCGGCAAGCAGGCCAGAGCCATGAGTTTGAGCGATCACACCATAGATTCTTCAGATTCGATCTGAACACTAGGCACCAAAACCGAGCACCTTAAAGGAAGAAATAATCATGTTTAAAACATTAAAACTGATGGTTGCGACGACAGCCGTCCTGGCGGTTACAACCAGTGCAGCCACCGCAGAAACACTGACAGTCAGTACCTGGGGTGGTTTCTTTGAGGAAACGCTGGCGAAAGAAATCTATCCGGGTTTTACCAAAGAAAGCGGTATCGAGGTCAAGTCAATTGCTCAGCCGGAAGATTCCACCTGGATGACTCAGCTAATGGCTGCAGCACGGGCGAAAAAAGCCCCGGCTGATTTATCGCTGGTAGCGGATGAAGTGTTGGTGCGGGGTAATGAAGCCGGATTGTGGGCCAAGCTTGACCCTGCTGCTATGGAAGGCGCTAAGTCGCTGAAAGAGGGTTATGTGAAACTGGATGACGATGGCAAAGCGTTTGCCGTGGGTGCGCTGGCTTTCTACACCACCTTGGTGACCAATACGGATTTCAATAAAGATGCGCCAGCCAGCTGGGCTGATCTGTGGGAAGATAAGTGGGATAAAAAGCTGGGCATTGTCACCACACCGAATTCCGGCCTGTTGGAAGCCACCGCAAAAACCTTTTTCGATGGTTATGAAATCATGGAAACCCGCGAAGGTCTGGAAAAAGTCATTGCCAAAATCGCTGAACTTAAGCCCCAGGTTAGCCTGTGGTATCGCGATGAAGGTCAGTTTCAACAAGCACTGGAAGGTGGCGAACTGAATGCGGGACTTTATTACCATGATGTCACCATGCTGTCTGTGGCTGATGGTAAACCCGTCGCATCCAATTTTCCGAAAGAAGGCGGCATTGTCTCTGACGCTTTCTGGGTAGTACCCCGTGATAGCAAGAACATAGCAGCGGCGGAGAAGTTTCTCGACTACATGAGCCGTCCGGCAACGCAGGCAGCGCTGGCACGTAACTTGGGTGTATTCCCTGTTGCACCGCGTGATTCAATGGACTTAACCGACGAAGAATTCGCGGGTGTCGGCAGCGATATTGAGCCGGTAAAGGTACAAACCCATATTCACCTGCGTGAGGGTGATTGGCTGAAATCTAAGTATCAGGAAATGATTGCTGAGTAATCAATGTCTACCCTAAAACTATCGAATATCAGCAAAAGCTACGGCGAGACACCTGCGCTGAGCGGTGTCTCGCTGGACGTGGCTTCCGGTGAGTTTATCTGCCTGCTGGGTGGATCAGGCTGTGGCAAGACCACCTTGCTGCGCATTATTGCGGGTTTGGAGCAGCACGATAAGGGCGAAATCCAACTGGATGATAGCGACCTGAGTGCGGTGCCCTGCCACCAACGCAATATCGGCATGGTGTTCCAGTCGCTGGCGCTGTTCCCGCATTTAAACGTGAGTGAGAACATTACGTACGGTCAGAAAATGCGCGGCGTCTCCAAAGACGAACAGCAGCAGAACGCGACCAGATTATTGGGGATGGTCGGGCTGGATGGATACGGGCAGCGTAAGGTCAAACAGCTATCTGGCGGCCAGCGTCAACGGGTAGCGATTGCCCGTGCGTTGGCGCTGGAACCGCAGTTATTTCTTATGGATGAGCCATTCTCTGCGCTGGATGCCGGACTGCGTGACCATTTGCAGCTGGAGGTTAGAAAGCTACAGCAGGATCTGGGTGTGACTACGGTTTTTGTCACCCATGACCAGCGTGAAGCTATGGCATTGGCTGACCGTATCCAGCCAGCCCGACCATCCCCAATAATCTGGTCGCGTTCTGCTG
>CALHAO010000369.1 GCA_937931765.1 uncultured Thiotrichaceae bacterium | reverse complement strand
AGGATAGATTTTTCCCGCACAATGTCTGCGTAAGCGGAGATATTTGCGGCGCTGGGGGTGTCTTTGGCCATCGTGGCCAGATAACTTAATCCACCCGCATCTTCCAGTTGTTCATTTTCTTTCAGCCACTCACTCAGTGTGATGACATCCAGTGGCTTTTGGTTGTCAGCCAGCCAGCTAATAGAGCGATAGATTAAGCGGTGATCCTGACGGTAGAAGTCTTCTTCAGTCAGTTTGTCACCCACCAGCATCCATGCTTCATTATCAAGCATCAGGCCGCCAAGTACAGATTGCTCTGCCTCTATGGAGTGCGGGGGAGTTTTAAGTGATTCGTAAGTGTCTGCTGCCATGCCGGAGAGTGTAACTGAAATGGGGGTGGGGTAGTGAGTTTACGTTGAGAATTTAAACCAGGTACTGACATAATAAATCCGGACAACGTTGGTGTTAATTCCAGTGTTGTCCGGATCGGTGTTGCTAAGCAGTTTGTCGGAAGTACTACTTCCGGCAGGTTTACTCTGCTTCCACGATGATAACTTTAACCGTCGCATCGACATCAGTGTGCAGGTGAATGCCTACTTCGTGCTCACCAATCTGACGCAGCGGGCCGTCAGGCATGCGAATTTCGCGACGCTCAACTTCAACACCAGCTGCATTGATAGCATCAGCAATTTCGATGTTAGATACCGAGCCGAATAATTTGCCTTCACCGCCGGTTTGAGCCGGAATAGTCAATACAATTTCTTCTAACTGTGTGCGACGTGCTTCAGCTGTAGCTGTAGCTTCGTTAGCTGTTTTTTCTAATTCAGCGCGAATCGTCTCAAATTCAGCAACGTTTTGTTTAGTCGCCATTTTTGCCTTACCCTGTGGGATAAGGTAGTTGCGTCCAAAGCCAGAACGTACGTTTACAATGCCGCCCAGGTCACCCAGGTTTGCAATTTTTTCCAGTAGAATGATTTCCATCGTTCTCACCTTAATTTTATTTCAGGCTAAGCCTGAAGAATTTCTAAAAGTAGCTGATCTGTTAAGTAATGCGTATCAACTTGCCTGATTTATCTGCCTGAAGTTCTGAGTTTTGCTCAGCCCTTCTTCCTGTTTGCCATAGCTCCCCGGAAATTAGCGATGCTGTCAATAATGCCAAAGGCTGATAGCAAAATTCCCAGTTGTGCTGGCATTAGCAGTAGGGTTACATAAAAGCCGATTAACCAGCCGATGTGTAGCCCCAATATGTGATGCATACCATGCACCAGAGCTATTCCCTGAAACAGGAAAATCATCATTCCGGCAACGATTATATCAATGACCACTGGAGTGTCGCTAAACAGTCCAAGGGTGATTAAAACAACCATTGCCAGCCCAAAGGGCTTACTGATGGATAATTCCCGGAACTCATCCCGGAAGCCGCCAGGGTTATAGAGCATCGCCTGCCAGTGACGGGCAATCATCAGTGAAACAATCAGTCCGAAGTTCAGTCCGGCAACAAGAAACCCGGTGGTAAATCTGGCAATAGTATCGATCGCCTTCTCAAGATCAATACCAGGGAACTGCTCTTTGACGAGGGGCATTTCTACCATCGGCATGAGCATTTCTTTCCAAAACGCACCGACATCACTGACGCTGGCATGAAACACAAGAATTACCGCAATGGATAATCCGAATAATGTGCTCAATACACGGTGCCAGGATGTGCTTTGTTGCAATAGTACAGCCAGTGCTATAACAGCGCCCCACTGTACTAATGTCGAACCTAATGCGGTTATCGCCTGTTGCCGGATTAGCAGTATCAGTATTCCGATACATAACCCGGCAGCAGCAGCAATTTTCAGGCTGTTTCCTGCACCACGGCGCAAGGTAATCAGCCCGATAGCAGCATTACTTAACAATCCAATAAGAGGCATGAACAAACCTGTCAGAGCAAATAGCACCACGAAAGCAAAAGCTTGTAGTGGACCTGCCATGATGAATGTGGCCATGTTCTTATCCTATGAAAGCCGGTTTATTTATGCTGATCAGTGTATTGCAGCAAAGCAAGGAAGCGAGCGCGTTTGATGGCAGTTGCCAATTGACGCTGATACTTAACCTTGGTTCCTGTAATGCGACTAGGTACAATTTTACCGGTTTCAGTGACAAAGCCCTTCAGTGTTTCAAGGTCTTTATAGTCAATCTCGGTAATACCTTCCGCAGTGAAGCGGCAGTATTTTTTACGGCGGAAATAACGTGACATATTATCTGTCTCCCGGTTTATTCGTCGGCAGTAGCGGCGGTTTCGTTTGATTCAGCATCAGCTTCAGTTGGAGCAGCAGGCGCATCATCGGTAGATGGTTTTGGCTGGTCGTCATGATGTGATGGGCGAGGTGGACGCTTAGCAGCTTTGACTTCGTTCTCTTTGCTTAAGAAAGAAGCTTCAGTCACTGCTTCGTCGCGACGAATGGTCATGGTGCGAATGATCGCATCATTAAAACGGAAGATGCTTTCCAGCTCTGCCAATGTCTCAGCGCCACACTCAATATTCATTAACACATAATGTGCTTTGTGAATTTTATTGATTGGGTAAGCCAGTTGACGACGGCCCCAATCTTCTAAGCGGTGGATAGAGCCATTGTTTTCGGTTATCAGTGTGCGATAACGTTCAGTCATAGCGGGAACCTGTTCACTCTGATCCGGATGAACCAGGAAAACAATTTCATAGTGTCGCATGTAAACTCCTTGCGGATGATAAAGCCTCCTGCGTGCGATCGCAGTGAAGCAAGGCGGTACTGACTTCTTGGAAGCCAACACCGTATAAAGGCGCGAAAGTATGTGTTAGCTGATGGTGCTTGTCAATGTGAATCAATATGAATTAAGCGTAAAAACGAAGTAAATCGTGCACTTGGTCAGCTTTGATGCGGCAAATTGGCCGTAGATGGTCTAGACTCGGAAGTGATTATTGAGGATCTAATATATTAGATAATAAAGAGAGGTGTAATTTGGGCAGTCAACTCTCAGTTGAGGCGTCCACCGGTGTGGGTGGATTTTCCGGCGGCTTGTTACTGGTGGAAGGAGATTCGCCATTACGGCTGGATCTTATTGCTACATTGCGACAATTATTTCCGACAGTTTCACTCAATTACTTGTATGAATCAGCTATAGCTGATTTGGAGCAGGTGAATTGGGAGCGGTTTGAGCTGATATTGGTCGGTGGCTCAATTCATGTGCATGAATCATTGTTGCGGCTAAAAAATCAAAATTTACAGAGGGCAAAGGATTCTTTTCCGTTAGTGATTATGTTAGCTGAGAACAACTCTTTCGAGATTAATGCTGTGCGGCCACTAAACGTTGATATGCGGCTACCTTATGATGTGTCGGTGTCCGAGTTTGCTGCCCAGCTTGAGATTGCTCAGGAAGTCAGGCGCTTACTGTCTGAATACCCGTTGTCACTGCCGGGCTGGGTGATGCGTGAAGTATTGCACAATAGTGAAAATGCGGTGATTTTTCTGGCAGAAAATCATCTGGGTGTGCAGGTCGCCATTAAACGGTTTAAATTTGATGTCAGCAGGATGTCGGAAGAGGCGCTTGAGTTCTTCATGGCAGAGGCTTACACCCTGATGTCACAACATGATGTGCCGGTTTTGGTCAAGTTACTTGATGCGGGTGTGGCGGATAACACGGCAGTATACCTGATGATGGAATACTTGCCCGGCATGACTCTGAAGGACAGGTTGCAGGATAGTTCTGATGTAGAATTTGATACGCGGCTGCTATGGTTTCGACAGATTGTTGAGGCGTTGGTTGTTATTCATGAATCAGGCCTGCTGCACAGAGACCTCAAATCATCTAATGTGTTGATGCGTGAAGATGATTCGCCTGCCGTACTTGATTTAAGCATTGAAAGTCAGTTGTTATCAGATTGCGGGTTTCTGAATGCCGATGAAATTTACTGCACGCCGTTTTATGTGAGTCCGGAGCGGATCATTGGTGAACCTGCCAGTGTAGCCTCGGATCTCTATGCCTTGGGTATTTTGTTGTACGAAATGCTGACGGGTGAGAAGCCTTTTCAAGGCGAAAGCCTGAGCGATATATTGACCGGGCACATGTTTAATCCGGCTCCACCTTTGCCGGAGCATTTAGCCGTCTATCAGCCCTTGTTAAGCCAGTTGTTGATAAAATCCTCAGAGCATAGGTTAAGTTCAGCACGGCTGGTGTTGTCCCGATTGGATGAAATAAGTAGTTGACACTCAGTTGGTGGCTATGGTTATTTGACCCTCTGATTGATTTCCGGGATCTTTACTCATGAGCAAGCAGCAGAAGCCACAGGGCACTTCTCAGGCGGCGGGTAATAAAACGTTTTGTGCGCTTAACGTTTTCAAGTGGGCAGCTATGTTACTAATGTTCGGCATCGCCTTCGGTGAGTTCTATATGCGCAGTGCTGAGGATGTCAATTGGGTCTTCATTGGTTTTTGTGTGGTGTTCGGGCTGCTTCTGTTATGGACGGGGCATATTTTGGCACAGCACTCAATCGCTGCGGATCAGGCGCATAGACGACGCAAGTCAGCGATGCGCAAAGTAAGAAAAAGCCACTCATAATTTAATAGTTATATTAGTCTGTTTCAAGTGGGCTGTGTGCAGTTACATTCAGGGTGTATTTATCCTGATTTCAAGGGGGTGTCGGCTAAGGGGTTAGGGCGGCGCAAGCAATTTAATATCATTACAGTTAGTAACAAAAATTATTATGTTACGTTTCCTATTGTTGTTTCTTATTGCTCAGGCCGTTTTGTTCGGTGTTGAGATCTTGCAGCCTGTACAGCAGGCAGTCATTTTACCATGGACAGGCCTTCTGGCCGATATTAGTGGCTGGTTGATGTCATTTTTTGATGGGAATGTGCAAACCTACGGTAAGGTGATCCGGAGTGAGGTCAATGGCTTCGCTGTTTCGATTGAGCCGGGCTGTAATGGTGTCGAGGCGATGATTGTATTGCTGGCCGCTATTCTGGCTTTTCCGGCTCCCTGGGTGCATAAACTTAAAGGTTTGTTCTGGGGGTTTATCGCCATTCAAGGCTTGAATTTGCTGCGTATTATCAGCTTGTTCTATCTTGGGCAATGGAGTACAGAGCTGTTTGACTGGGCGCACCTGTATATTTGGCAGGCATTGATTATGCTGGACGCCTTGATCGTATTCCTGGTCTGGATTCGTTATTTGCCGGAAGAAAACAAGCATGACGAGCCTCCTGCGCCAGGTGCTGCTGCTTTGGGAGTTGCGACATGACCATGACCGGAAGGCCTTTGCATCGTTTTATGCTAGGAGTATTGGTTTTCTTCCCACTGACATTTTTTGTCTGGTACCTATCGGCGGCGTTTCATTTGGCACCTGTTGCGCTGGTTACCGAATGGATTGTGAATTTTCTGGCTCCGGATAGTCTTATGTGGCTGAAGTTGGATGGTCATACGCTGGTGATAGCTTCGAATTTCGGGTCGGATCAGGCTGGCCGGATCGTTTCCCCGCCGCAAAATGGTGATTTACTGGGCTTTCACCATAATCCTTTGGTTTACTGTTATAGCTTACCTTTGCTAATGGCGCTGATTCTGGCGACGCCTGGGGATGA
>CALHAO010000368.1 GCA_937931765.1 uncultured Thiotrichaceae bacterium | reverse complement strand
TGCCTTCTGGTTCTGCCGTGGTGAACTTTAGTGTTGCTACAAATGAGCAGTGGAAAGATAAACAATCTGGTGAAAAACAGGAGCGCACCGAATGGCATCGGCTGACGGCGTTCAATAAATTAGCTGAAATTATTGGTCAGTATGCAAAAAAAGGTCAGCTGGTATACGTCGAGGGTTCGCTAAGGACTCGCAAGTATCAAGGTCAAGACGGGTCAGATCGCTACACCACTGAAATTGTCGTTTCTGAATTCCAAATGCTGGGCGGTCGCAACGATAGCGGAGGGCAGAACAGCAACAACGGAAATAGTGGAGCGAATCAGTCAAATCAACAACAGCAACGTCCGGCCAATCAATCAAATGCACCTCAAAGTCAGCCGCAAAATGCAGATCGCGGGTTTGAAGATTTTGACGAAAGCACAGATATACCTTTCTAGGTGGTGACCATGAAAACTTGCACCAAATGTCTAATTGAAAAATCATTTTCTGAATTTGTAAAAGATAAAAGAGCGCGATGGGGCGTGGGCTCAGAGTGCAGATCCTGTTTTAATTCCCGCTCAGGTTCTTTAAAAAAGACGGAGCGCGGCTGCATATCAAAAATATACAGGTCTCAGGTGAATCACTCTAAAAAAAGAGGCCATCAGCCCCCTAAATATACTAAAGATCAGCTGACTGAGTGGTTGCATCTTAATGGCTTTAGTGAGCTTTTCAATAAGTGGAAGTTGTCTGGTTATTTAAAATCCGAGGCTCCTAGTTGCGACAGGCACGATGACTCGAAGGGATACAGCCTTTGCAATATTCAGCTGGTCACATGGAAAGAAAACCACGCAAAACTTAGGAAACCTGTCAATCAACTTACTCTATCTGGTGAGCTTATAGCTAGGCATGATTCTATAACCGCTGCTGGAATTACCGTATCCGTCAAGCCAATTAATATCACCAGCACGATCACCGGAAAGCAAAAAACCTCCGGCGGGTATCGTTGGGCTTATGCATGATCCTAAAAAACGCACCCCCACGAATAGCACTACTCCAAATGCTAACTGAGCGCACTGGATCAGTCAGCCGCTGGGAATTACTGATAACACTAAAAAATATGTGGACTGACGACAAGGAAGGCGAGCCGCTGGAGTTTCGTTTTCTCGGTCGCTGTCTATCCGATCTGAACAGCAGTAAGTACATCCGGCGCACTAAAAAACACTCTGACTACAGCAAGCAAAAAGACCTTTTTGTAATCACGAAAAGGGACTTTCTCTACTGTCTGGTGAAATTGAGGACAACAAAATGACACGCGGTAAAACCATCACGCATGTAAGCGTTATCGAAGCTGAGAATAAATTGAAGTTGCAGCGCATGAAAACAAAACCGGCTGCGTGGAATATCACATTGAGAGTCGCCGCATGAAACAAATAACACAAATGCCCGAAAACTGGTGGCGCGTACTAGAAGCAGCCAGCAGCCTGCAAACCCAAATATTCACCGCCAACATCATCCGCACTCAGTTTGAAAAGCGGGGTACCACACAGCCGCGCTCAACTTTTCAGAAGTGGCTTTTAAGGCTAGCTGAGCATGGACTGATAGAGCAGGAAGGAAAGGCTGTAGGTCAAGCTGAAAGTCGGTGGGTAGTGAGTGCGGAGGGTAAAAAGGCGCTAAAGGAATTTGATCACAGTAATCCAAAGGCGCATTACCTGAATCGGTTCTATAAATACACTCCGCCTGCTGATGTTAATAAAGATGTGTCTGAAGTTAGGCGGATGTTTTTGTGTGGCGGAGTGGCGGGTTAACTGAATTTTAAAAATCGGCGCTCAGGCTAAAGTAGCGCCGACCCAATAACAACCAGGGAGTCATTATGACACAAATTACAAAACAAACGCCATTAGTAGTTGGTGGCATTTCGGTTAAGCAAAAAGAAAAACTCTACTGCCTGAATGATCTGCATAAAGCAGCAGGGGGTGAGCGTCGTCACGAAATATCAAACTGGATGATGCTCAAATCAACAAGCGAAGAGGTTGAGTACCTTTCTGGAAATACTGTGATTCCAGTATTTAAAAAAGTTGCAGGCCGCAACGGTGGAACCTACGTAAGCAAAGATTTGGTTTATTCATACGCGATGTGGGTTAGCCCAAGATTTAAGTTCACAGTAATACAGGCTTACGATTCACTGGTTAATGATGAGATAGAAAAAGCCAAGGAAATCGCATCAAGAGTAATTCTGAAAGATGACTACCTGCCCATGACTGATGCACTGCAACAGCACAGACTGGAAGAAGGCAAGGCCACCAAGGGCTATCACTACTCAAATGAGGCCGACATGATCAATCAGATTATGACCGGGATGAAAGCAAAGCAATTTAAGGTAACTTTCCACGTTGATTCGGTGCGTGACAATCTTACGGGTTACGGCAAAAAGGCGATGATCTCACTACAAAGGGCCAATACATCCCTGATTGAAATGAGCATGGATTATCAGTCGAGAAAAGGAAAGCTGACAGAATTAGTAAAAACCAAGTGGGATAAAGAGCCGTTACTTGAGCAGGCTCTTATGATTGACCAGGTGGCGGCGTGACTTCCGCCACATTAAACCCAGCATCCACCACCAAAAACGCGAATAGCCTCATAGGCGGCGTATCAGGCTGCATGCCTAGCAATCCATCCCTAGCGGCTATCGCGTCCTCTACGGTGTCGTGCTTGCCGTACAAGTGCGGATTGAACTGGCCGGTGGATAGGTTCTTTATGGCTATGTGGAAGGGCATTCAGTCTTGTTCTTTGGTGTCGTCTAGTTCAAATACTTTCTGTAGGTGGGTTATTAGTGCCTCTGCGTCTTCCGATGTTAAAAAGCCATCAAAATTATGCACGGTTTTTACTTTCACTTCTCCGTTTTCATCTGGCTTGTCTCCGACAAATAAATCACCCGCTAATCCGAACCTTGCCATCTACTCACCCTCCGGTGTTTCTTTGGGTATTGGCTCTACACCACCAGACTCTGTGAAGCGCCATCCTTTTTCCGTCATTCTTGGCGATAAACACTTCTCTATCTTGTGTAGTAACTTCCAATTGTCATGCACTTCATTCCGCTTGGATTCGATGCGAGTAATGGTTGTCGTCCCTACATCGGCACAATCTGATAATTCTTTTTTGGTCATTTCGGCAATTTGCATTCTGCCTATTCTGATCTGCATTCCTGTTAGTAAGCTCATGTTTTTAATCATAGCACAATGTACCTATCTGGTCTACGGTGAATGCAAAAGGTTTACAGTGAACCAATTGAGTGTTAAGATGCTTGCAAGTCGGGAGATTGTTGGAAGCAACCTCCTAACTCTAACCACAACTGAATCTATAAGGAGATTTCAGCCATGACTAGCGTTAATACTAGCAGTACCACAAAAACTTCACCAATCTTTAATGCACCACGCATCCAGCGTCGTTTTAACTTTTTCAGTGCTGAGGTAGAAATTACACCAGCTCATTATGTGGCGCGTGACCGCATCATCATCCAGCGCAAGGGTTACGAACGCAAAGGCAAGCAATGGTCTGTTTCTCTTATTCGTGGCTTTGAGGTTCGCCCGAAATACGGCGAGCAGTATGCGCTCCTGTCTCGCGCTGAAGCTAAAGCTCAGATTGCAAAATTCAAAGCAGAGAGGGCAGCAGCATGATCTTAAATAAAAACGATCTGGATGGATTCACTCAAGAATCAGAAATTGCGGGAATACATGAGGCTACCGGCAAAAAGAGGAATATCAGTCTTATCTCCGTGGTAATCCATCAGGTGGGCGTAGATAGGTCATTTATTGGCTATCAGGTTAGGTCAAATAAAAAAACAATCTACCGCACTAGCGACCTTGGTAAAGCTATAGATAAATTCAATGAGGTGCAGTCATGAGCAGCGTAATCCAATTCAAAAACCATGTCGCGCAACCGCACGAGAAGGTTAAAGCCAAAGCACAGCCTCACTGCAAGCCTATTAACTCTAATCCATGTAAATATCTGTCTGGTGGATTGAGCGCGTCCTGTGAGAAACAGGGGAAGTGTGAGGGGTGGAAATGAAATGCGAACCATGCATCTATTCGCCGGAGCAGGCGGTGGGCTTCTTGCCGACCTCATTCTCGGACACAAGCCAATTATCGCTATTGAGTGGGATAAATACGCCTGCGATGTACTTAGAGCCAGAGCAGCCGATGGATGGTTCCCTGGGCTGCGAGTGTGGGAAGGTGATGTCACATTGTTCGATCCATCCGAGTACGCCGGACGAGTGGATTGCATCCATGCGGGGTTCCCTTGCCAAGACCTTAGTTGCGCTGGAGCCGGTGCTGGAATCGGCCCAGAAACACGTAGCGGATTGTACAGAGAAGTCCTGCGCGTGGCTGACACAGTACGACCAGAATGGCTGTTTCTGGAAAACGTCGCAAACATCAATAGTGCCGGAGCAGGAACGGTTTACGGAGACTTGGCCTCGTTCGGTTATGAGTTCCGGTCAATATGCTTACGCGCTTCCGATGTTGGAGCGCCTCACCATCGGGACAGGTGGTGGTGTCTCGCCAGACGGAATGAGCTTTCATCACACTCCGAACACAACGGGGATGGACGGGGAGAGCAACAGCAGAAAGGCGCTAAAGAAAAGACAGCAGGGATTGATTTTTCCAACAATGACCGTGAACGGAAATTACAACAGGAAGGGAATAACGAAAACCTCCGGGGACGGCCTTATAACGCATCTGATTCAACAGGGGGATTCTGGGAGATTGAACCGTCAGTGGGTCGAATGGTTAATGGGTTGGCCTCTCGGTCACACGAAGCTAGAGAGAACACCGAAAGCCTCAAAGCGCTCGGTAACGGGCAAGTCCCACTTCAAGCCGCAACCGCATTCCGAATCCTTGAGCAGTTATTTTGAGGTGACACTATGAAGAGCCAAGCCATGAATAGCACAGCACAAGTAATACAAATAGACAGGCAGAACAACAATATGACAGCCGAAGAAAATAACCTGGAAGGGCTGCCAGAGCCACTAACACCGGAAGGGTGCGATCTTAGCAATTTTCCATATTTCTCCTTTGATGCTGCAAAGTTCAGGGATTCTGACTTTGCACTGACTGTTGATCCTGCTGCGGGTTTCCGTGCGGTAATGCTTTGGTCTGCTGCGTGGCATCAAAAGCCAGCGGCTAGCCTTCCAAATAACGACAAGGTTCTATTCCGGCTGTCTGGGTGCATGTCTATGGATGAATGGCTATCAATCAAAGAAGAGGCTTTGTACGGGTTTGTATTGTGCAGTGATGGTCGGCTTTATCATAAATATCTAGCAGAACATGCGCGTAAAGCATTCAGCAAGAGCCGCAAAGCAAAGGCTGCTGTTGCCTCACGTAAAGATAGACAACCCGATCCGGTACAAAAGCCCAACGGAAGAAAAGCGAATGTAGAACAAACGTTTAACGATGATTCTACGAACGTACCTACGAACGTTGTACTAGGAGAGGAAAGGAGAGGAGAGGGAGAAGAGAGTAATAACCCCCTTAATCCCCCTTTGGAGGGGGAAGAAGAAAAATCGGATTTTGATCCTGAGTCTATCGACATTGAAAAATTCGACGAGCCGGTTGTTTTTCAGGGGGAGTGGATTGCAGACCCACGGATGCGGGAAGCGTTTGAATCTGTTTTTGAAAAATACGAAGTTGCACCAACTGAGCTACTTTGGGAATTAATCTCCGAAGGGTTCATTGATCACTGGACTAACTTAAATTCACGAACTGCCAAGGCAAAAAGGGTGGCGTGGGTTAGCACGTTTAGGAACCACGTTAGGGCTAAAGCCGATAGCCGCGCGTGGAGCTGGAAGAAGGAACAGGAGGCAAGCGGTACGAGTGCGCCCCAGTATATCCATGACGCGTTTGATCAAATCTGGGAGTCCATGCCACTGGTTAAAATTGGCGAGAAACCAGCAAGGCTTGAATTTATCGAGTACTGCAAGGGCAAGCCGGAGGCAAACGTGAGGCGTGGTGTTGAAATTATCCTTGAGGATTTAGCTGAAAAATTCGAGTTCATCGGCGGCAGAGATTCGCCTTTGCGGAAAACCTACTTGTGCAAGTACATTCGGGATCAGGGTTGGCGTGATGAAAGCATGCCTCTGGTTTTTGAGAAAGGAGCGCAATCATGAGCGCAGCAAACCCCGCAACAACTTACGAAAGCCTACGAACTGCACCGCATAGCATAGCTTCAGAGCAATCTGTTTTAGGTGGCTTACTACTGGATAACACAGCATGGTCTAAGGTAAAAGACTTGCTGACTGAAACGGATTTTTATCGCCAAGATCACCGCTTAATTTTCAGGACTGCAAAAGAATTGCTTTCTGCAAATCAACCTGCTGACGTGCTAACCATGAGCGAGTACCTGGATCAGCACGGAAATTTACAGGAAGCGGGCGGGTTGGCCTATCTGGCAATAATGGCAAAGGATACGCCAAGTTCAGCCCGCATTATTTCCTACGCTGAAATCGTTAAAACGAAATCAATCAAGCGCCAAATGATTGCCGTTTTAAGTGAAAGTGCAGACGAGGGTTACAGAAAAACGGAATTAGGCTCAAACGAAAAAAACCAGATTAGCAACACCATCCAGCATTGCATCCGTGAGTTAGCCAAGATTGACGCAGCTCAAATGGATGAAGATAAATCCATGACGCTGGCAAAAGCTCAGCGTGAAGGCATCGACCTGATTCACAAGTACAGTCTTTCCGAGGATGGCGTTATCGGTATTGATACCGGCAGAACGTCGTTAAATCGAGCTATTGGCGGCTGGCATGATACGGACTTCATTGTAATTCTAGGAAGGTCTGGTATGGGTAAAACTATCGAGGCAATGACTAACGTTTATGCGGCTGCAAAGACGGTGCCGGTGGGTTTCTTTAGCTCAGAAATGGCGGCCATACAGATTGGTATTCGCAGCCTTTCTACCGCGTCCGGTGTAAGCACTGTTGATATGCGTCTTGGGAAGCTGGAAGAGTACCAATGGGCGATGATGGCTAATGGCATTAAAAACGACAAAGAAAGCGGGTTGTCTGATCGGGTTTTCATCAATGATTCATCCCTTGAAATCAGTGAAATAGAAAGACAGGCGCGTATCTGGGTACGTGAAAAAGGCGTGAAGCTAATTGTCTTGGATTACATTCAGAATATACAGGTTGATAAGCGCGGCGTGACGGGCGAAAAAATCAAAGAGGTAATGGAAGTATCCAGCCGATTAAAGCAACTAGCCAAAGAGTTATCAGTTCCGATTATCGGACTATCTCAGGCTAAACAAGCCATTGATACACGTCCAGACAAAAGACCAACGGCAGGTGACGCAGCATGGGCTAGTCAGATACAGAATGATGCTGATGTGATGATCGGGCTTTACCGTCACGGTTACTATGACAAGTCGTTTCAGGCTAAAGCGGTCTGCGAAAAAATCATTATGAAAAACCGGCATGGTGAAGAAAGCACACAGTTTGATTTATTCCGCACTTCTCACTCTGATTTTATTGATGCTGAAGAGGGGCAGATTAACGCTTATTACTCTGAGATAAACAGGAGCATTGAGACTAAGAAATCGACCAGACAGCCGAGGGATTTTTGATATGCAATACGCAAAAATAAACGGCGAGGTCACGCATATTTCAGCCTGTTCTGATTATATCAACACGGATAGCAGTAAGCGCCCGAAAGGGATATGCCTAATTGATGACTGCAATAAAGATATAATTATGGCACTAGGGAAGAAGAACACTCACCACTTCAGGCACAAGCCTGACGACGATGACGACGAAGGTGTAGACAAGCATAAGCACAGTAACGAATCAGTCTGGCATTCAGATGCAAAACACCACATAGGCGCGATACTGAATAACAGACAGTTCAGTAGTGCGATATTCCCTTCCCCTTGGCGATGCAGCGCTGAGGGTTGTTCTGGTCATAGCCTGATACCTGATTGGGAAACCGAAACAGTAACAGCTCGCATTGATGATATTAATTTCAAGAACACCAGATACAGGCCGGACGTATCGCTGATGGTGAATGGTGAGCACGTCGGCATGATTGAGGTAATGAAGACGAGCGAAACTAAGCCCGAGAAGAAAGCGGCATTTGATGAATCTGGCTTGCCGTGGTTTGAAGTCTCAGTGCAGACTGAAGAAGAGTTTAATCATTTAATGGGCTGGACTGGTGGCGATGACATTTACCATTTAGTGGTGGACTGCTTTAAGCCGGTTGCTGAATGCGCTTCCTGTCAGAATTCAAGACTTAAAAGGGAGGCTGCTGAGCTAAAGAGACAGAAGGCTAAAGATTATTATCTAAAAGTTGCCAAGAACACATTACTGCGTGCTGGCAATGCTAGCGTCAACATTAAATGCCGCGCAGATAATTGCAGAACAGGCCGTGTATATAAAATATTTCCTAGAAAATCGCCAGTCAGGTATGAGCTTGGGTATCTGTTAAGCATAGACGGGATAAGCAGATACTTAGATTTTGCACTACTGGATTCAGAAGGCGCAGTTGTAGCGGGGTGCATGTTAAAGCCTGCTGGTACAAACGTAGAGAAAGAGCGCACAATTGAATTATTAATCTCTGAGTACAAGCGGTCAGGCAGGGTTCTGCCTCTTTTCGCTAGCGACTCAGCGCCACCAGTGCTTATGTTTGAGAGCAAAAGGTTCATTTGCCAGAAACATCATAAAGAGAAATTCCAGAGAAAAGTTGATGACCTTAATGCCCAGCGGGCAAAGATTAAAAGCCAAATAACTGAAGCAAAGAATGAAGAGTCGAGCCTAAAGGGTGAAGCCAAAAACAAGACTATGGAAATATCTTTGGTTTACGACGGAATAAGGAAGTCACTATCTGAAGGCGAAAAAGAAAACTGGCTACTTGAACTGGCTAGAGCTAAGCGGGAGTTGGAATGGGCTAATAATAAACTTAAAGAAGCAAAATTAAACCTCTCTACATTGATCGATAGCTGCATTTCTATTGAAGGCGAGATTTCGCGAATAAGCAGTGTCGCAGCATGAAAAACCCCACTATTCCAGATGCAAAAATCACCCGTAATTGCTATAATAAACAAGCAATTAAAAGGAATTTATCATGAGCAATCAGCCAATACATCTATACTCCACCTGCACTAACAACAAGTGTAAGCGCAGGAAGAAAAAACCGGCGATTGCTTATCATTATTTGGTTAAGTGCGGTTGGTTTAAAAAGCCATTACCGGCTTTGAAACAGATAGATATTTTTGAAGGGGTGACGGTGTGAGTAACATTAGAAAAAGGTCTACGTTTGCTAAATTTATTCAAAGCTACCGAATCAATAGAGGTCTGCTGCTAGGTGAAATGGCAGAGAGACTAGGTATTGGTAGTGCGGAGCTGTCTTCTATCGAGGGCGGAAGGCAGGGGTTAGATTGGTGGTTGTTGGATGTGATCCGCGATGAATACCCAGATATAAACAAGGATGATTTAACTGATGCTTTTGTTGAAAGCCGGAATGAACAGCGGAGTGCAGGGCGTGACTGACAACACACTATACGCAATCATCGGCCTGCTGTTTTTCTTCGGCATTATGCTGATGACCGGAAAGCCTAGCCTTCTGGATGCAATAACCGGCGCGGTGGGTGGTTGCTCATGAATAGCAGCTACAGAACACCAAGGCAGAAAATAGTAAAAGTCGTATCGCCAAAAGGTAAATCAGTTCGATGGGTCAAGTCAGTTTCAAATCAGCGAATCGAGTACACAAAAGACGTTTCCGAGGCTGGTGTGTTTGTGCCAATGAATATGAAATTTATCAGGATGCACATAGGGCATGGCTACAAAATGCAAACACTGAACGCCAATCAATTCACGCCAGCAACTAAGGGCATCGAGCAGATATTGAAAGATGCAAATACTGGCGTTCAATCTGATTTTTTTGAGGGGTAGAAAATGATAAACGAACAAGCAACAGCAGTACTAAGCCGGTGGAAGTCAGAGTTTCAAGACGTAGCTGATTATCTGGCAGGCGGGCCGCTTCAGGGTGTAGCACTGGAATTTATACAGGAAGCTATCGAATCAGTTGAAAGCGGCCTGGCTGGCTGGGGTTCGGGTTATCCGACTGAGAAGCTGAGACAGCAGAGATTATTAAATGGGTTAAAGGAAGTGGTGCAATGAGCGAACAAACAATTGTGAGAATTGAATTAAACGATCTGGTGCGTCTGTGCAATGAGCGGCGGGCATACAAAGCCGAAGCTGAGCGCGGAGAGCAGCACCTGATGAGTGCTGAGAATGCACTGATTGAAAAAGACAGTGTAATCGAGCGACTGATCTACGCAGTAAGTGCTGCCGATGATATTGGTGATAGCCATATTGAATCCTTGATCCAAGAGATTGATGAACTATGGCGGAAAAATAAGAAGCTAAAAAAGAAGCTGAAGACTTGGAAGAAATACGCCGAAGAAATGGAAGGCGCGGCGATGTTTGGGGCGGAGTTTGAGGGTATCAAATGTACTTTTGAGCCTGAAAGCGCGGTTGATGAATGCGATCATTCATTCTGGCTGGGTAGAGGTTAAATGCTAGCCGGATACAGAATAGCATCCGATTTTATCAGCGCATACAGAAAGGCTGAAGCGGAGGCATTTCCAGATAATCCAACGGGGCCGGTAGCAGAAGCAGTCATGCGCCGGTTCCATAATTTAAACGCGACTTATGTTCGGCTTCAGAAGGTCGGGCATAACGCGATTTTCGGGGGCAAGTGATGGATTCAGATGATTTGCTAAACATCGGCTACAGATTGCAGGACGTTGATCACCGCACTTTCCGGCGAAACACAACCGAAAGAAACGCACTGATTAAACACCTGCATGATTTATCTGATTTGTTAATTCGGATAGGTCGGACTGAAGATCAGGGTGCAGAAGACCCTGAAGAGGCCGAGGCAATCATAAGAGCCATAGGGATGGATAAGGTGCTGGATTCCACCCTTACGGACGCTTACAAGGTCTCACAGGAGCTGCAACGGATACTGGAGCTGGCAAATGTCGGCACAAAACGGCATCGGTATCCGGTTATTGGGCAGGAGAACACAGAATGACACTACACCAATCGATAGTTAAAAAAATACAATCCGGCTGGACAGATGATCGGCTGAGGCAAGAGTACCATTGGATTCATGAGCAGAATTTACAGGCTGTGATTGATGGAGCTAAGGCCGTGCTAAAGGTGAAAGCGTGATCATATTTGCGCATGATCCGCACGGAGCATATCGACACCTAATTCAAGCCTGCGAGAAATACAATCCAACTGCAATGATCTTGCTTGGTGATAATGAGCTACCTGGATCTATACCCGACCTTTTTTCTTCGGTCATTGAAAGTGGAATAAAAGTCTATGCGATCCTGGGGAATCACGATACTGGATACTTAAGAAAAGCCGATATTCCCCACATGATCGACAGGAAAGTGATTGAAGTTGATGGACTCAGGGTCAGTGGTTCTGACTATGAGTCGGGTGCTTCCGGCTTAATCGATTATCAGGAGGTAGATATAATGGTCTCGCACTACCCTCCTGATATACAGCGCGATGAGATTGAATGGAGACGAACTGCTCAACAGGCAATAAAGAGTAACGCAGTAGCTTTGTTTCATGGTCACTTGCATTCAAGGTTTGGTGAGCAAACATGGATTGATGAATTTGCAGGGTGTTTATCTGTTAATGGCTGCGATCATTTGGTCGATGAATATGGAAATATTCTTGGGCGGAAAAAGTATGGGGATGATGGTATTGAATATTTGGCTGACCCAGATGATGATTTCAGCCACACAGTAGAGCATAAAATGAAATCCCAATGGCAGCACAGCCGTGGGGATTGGGTTTATCTACCAGTCTACGATCAAGGCTGCGGGGAGTGTGTCTACTGTCATTCGGGTAAGTCATGCGCAAGAGAAACCAAGGTGAATCATGATTTTAAAGTGGATGTGTCTAACGGGAAAATCAACGGTACTGCCGCATTCCATTTTTTAGCCGCTCAACAACGAGCTAGGAAGTCAATGCTCAAAGAACTACTGAATATCCGTAGGGCGCACCCAAGGAAAATTAAATGTCGCGGGATTGGTGGATTAATCCGCTATCCGGGGTGTAGTGAGTGGACTATTATTGATGCCAACCACCAAGCAACAGATGTCACTATACAAATAAAACGTTTCGGAGAGAAAACAGCAAGCAAGTTTTTTGGATCAGTCAGATTTAAGAGCGGTAGTGCAACTACGCTGATACTCAATGAAGAGATGCGGGTGGCGTTTCTTGATTTTTTGAGCCGACAAAGCATTAACTTATGAGAATGACAGAACAGCAGTTTAATGAAATTCAGGCAGAGCGATGCGGGCGTATTGCACCCAAGCGACCAACTTTCAGAATCGGTATTGACCCAGGCAAAAACACCGGCTTTGCGGTCTGGAGCGATGAGGCAAAAGAATTTTCGATACTGGAAACGATAACACCGCAAGCCGCACTGAAAAAAACATCGGCATTTGATCGGGAAAATACGCTAGTGGTTATCGAGGTTCCGAAAACAAAAGCAAACTTTCACGCGGGCAATTCTCACACTCAGTCGGTGAATATCGGCATGGTGCTAGGGCAGGCGCGTTTAATGGCTGATTATCTAAAAGCAGAGGGGTACACGGTTATCGAAAAGCATCCAAAGGGCAAGGTTGACGCTGACGGATTCAAGCGCTTAACGGGCTATCAGGGCCGGACAAACGAACACAATCGTGACGCGGGAATGCTTGCGATGATAGGAGGTTAAATGCAGCAATATCTTGATTTAATGCGCCATGTGCGCAACAACGGAATACGCAAAGAAGACCGTACCGGTACGGGTACTCTCTCAGTCTTCGGCTATCAAATGCGCTTTGATTTGAGTGAAGGTTTTCCGCTGGTGACTACAAAGCGGGTGCACCTGAAGTCGATTATCCATGAACTTTTGTGGTTCCTTTCTGGTGATACCAATATCCGGTACTTGCAGGATAACGGGGTTAGCATCTGGGATGCATGGCCAGACGCAAACGGCGAGCTAGGGCCAATCTACGGTTATCAGTGGCGCTCATGGCCCACACCCGATGGCCAGCACATAGACCAGATTCAGAAAATAATTGAGCAGATAAAAAGTACGCCAGATTCACGACGCATCATCGTTAGCGCGTGGAATGTTGGGGAATTGGATCAGATGGCGCTTGAACCTTGCCATTCTCTGTTTCAGTTCTACGTCGCAGATGGCAAATTATCGTGCCAGCTGTACCAGCGATCATGTGATATTTTTCTTGGATGTGGTTTTAATATTGCCTCATACGCACTACTCACACAGATGATTGCTCAGGTGTGCGGGCTGAAAGTCGGTGAGTTTGTGCATACGCTGGGTGATGCGCATCTGTATCTAAACCACTTAGGCCAGGCTGATTTGCAGTTGACGCGGAAGCCGCACCCATTGCCGACTATGCGGATCAATCCTGATGTGAAAAATATTGACGACTTCAGGTATCACGATTTTGAATTGCTGGACTACGAAAGCCATCCACATATAAAAGCGCCGGTTGCAGTATGAAGACAAACGAGACGGGAATAATAAAAGCCTTTGATTCTATGATAAGTAATAAGCAGATGAACAATAAAACAGAATTTACTAAGCAGCTGCAAGCCTACCGAATTAAAAATGGAATGGTCATGGGTGAAATGGCGGAAAAAATTGGATTGAGTAGCAGTCAACTTTCAAGGATTGAACAGGGCCTCCATCCGTGGACGGGTAGAATTAGAGAAAGGGTATCAGCCGAATATCCTGACTTTGATTTTGTAGAAAAAAGTGATCCGGACGGAAGCACAGCAGACGGCAAGCACTACAAAAAACACATCATTAACGATAGTGACGTTGGGCAGCCACTAGACCCCGCTTTCATTGCCCATTATTTCGATATGTCCGCCATGCAATTTACGGCGCTAAAAAAAGTAATGGCAATGGGTAAGCGCGGCAATAAATCACGCAAGCAGGATGCGCTGGATATTATCGGTGCAATGCAGCGGGAAATTGAATTAATTGATATGGCTGGCGAATGAAAACAATCACATCGCAAAACCCGATAGGCTGGATATACGAACAACCACCAGACTCAAGTGCTAAGTGCTTCCTGCTCACAGAGGGCGGTATTGCCACTGTAGGACGCTGGGGTGATGGTATTGGCCTAATGGCCTACTGTCCCATGCCTAAACGTGACAGAAAGGCGGAGGCGCGGCTTAATGGTGATTGACTGCACAGTAATCCGAGTCACTAACGCAATAGACGGTGATTCATTCCGTGCTGATGTCATTCAGAACAACGAAACTTATAAAGACGTTGGCATCAGAGTGCGCGGCATAGACTGTCCTGAAATGCGCGGAAAGTGTGATTACGAAAGTAAGCTGGCGCGAAAGGCTGCAAAGTTTACGGCTGATATACTGAAGAAATCGGAAGTAATAGGGCTGAACGTGGTGGATGTTGATGCTTACGACCGGCTGTTATGCGATGCGATGTGATTTGTGACGGGGAAAGCCTAGCCAGTGCGCTTATAGATGCGGGACTGGCTAAGAGTTATGATGGGAGCAAAAGGAATTGGTGTTAACTGTAAGTGAAGTTAGGGGTATCTCCGTGGTGTTGCGTAATTCCGTAGTGCACATCACCCACTATTCCTTCGATATAACTCTCCCAATCTTCCAGTGTTGATCGCTCATTGTGCTTTATTGTTCTAAATCCACAATGTTTTGGAGCTATTTCTATCACTCCTTTTCTTGCTTCGTTGCATCTTTTAGCCACTTCTTTTGTGTCAATATGGTGTTTCATATCAATTATCCTGTGGGTTAAGGCTGACGGGTGCCAGCCTGATTTGGTTTATGCGGTGCCTTCAATCTCTGCGCACTTGTCACAAACAATCGCGATGGCTGTAGCGGTTACGAACTTATGGAAGTTATCCATAGCTGACTCACTCTTCAAAACTAGGGCTTTAGCCTCTTCAACGGTGATATTCAGCAGATCAGCGAAAGCGATAAAGCCTGCATTTATTACGCTCGGTGTGTTGCACAGTTCTTCGATTTTTGCGATTTTTGATGCTTGAGAGATTGCCATGATGTTCTTCCTTTCGGGTTGTTGGTTTAATAGCCAGCCTTCTCTGCAAATTGGTCACGCTGTGATGCTGAAACTTTTTCCCACACTAGCGTTCCGTTGTCTCTCACCTCGCCCGATGAGAGACACCATGTGCTTTCGCTATGGGTGTCAAGCCTTCCATCACAGTCTGCCGCCTGCGTTGTATCTACTCGCTTCAGATAGTGGCCGCAATGCTCAATTGATACCGCTTCCCAATGATAGCCCTCGTCAGTCGGCCCGCCGCAATGCTCATTATGGGTGTCGCCGTCGGCTAGTTGAATATTTACCAGTCCTTGATTTTTTGTGCTGTATAGTTTGAATTTCATATCTAGTCTTCCTTTCGGGTTGCTGGTCTATCTGGGTGATGACCTTCTATGTGATCTATAATAGCAATAACTCTTATTGTTGCAAACAACTTTAAGTGATCACTTACTATTTATTTTCAGCTCTACCGCTTCTCGCAGCCAATCGCCATCAATGCCGTGTTTTTCGATAAGCGCAACAGGCAAGCGTATTGATTTTGAGACTGTGGGTTCTGCCATTTTGCGACCTACACCTTTATACTTTTTTGATGCCTTGCCTCTCATATCGGTTTTTTCATCAGAGGAAACTGGTGCCGGTGTAGGCTTTGCGGGTGCCATCTTCTCAACGTATCCACTCATGCAATTTTCGTAAGCATTCCAGAGTGTGCAGTTCTCTATGATTGCTCTGTGAGTTGAGCGGTCTATAAAGTGGTAAAGCTTGTCTGTGCCGGTTTGCTTTGGCTGAGCCTTAAATGTCATGCCGTTCTTTCTGGCAGTCTCTCTGCATTCTTTGGCTGCTGCTGCGTATGTTATTTGCATGGGTTATTCCTTGTGATTATGGTTGATCCTTGGCTAGTCACAGCAGAAACAGAAGACCAGTCGGGCTTATCCCCTCCATTTTTTACATTAACAACTAGCGTTGCTGGTCTGCCTGATTCGTCTTCAAGCCATGAGTTAAAATCATTTTCCTGCTTGCTCCATCCATCCGGTAAGGCAAGTTCAGGCTCATGAGCAATGCAATCCTCTCCGGTTGCAGTAGTTTTTTCTAAAAAAGCATTCATTCTGTGCTGTCTACAATTAACACCCAGGAACTCCGATATGTAAACTTTCATTAGCAGCCTCCTTCTTCTTTGGTTTCAGTGATTTGATAGCCAGCGCTTTTCATTTTTTTGATTGCTTGATCTGCATCTGCTGGTGTTACACTTCCATTGTGCTTTAGGTTTTCTTCGGAAGATCCAGAGTAAAGCATTACAGATTCAGGCTTGTTATTTGCATATTCTGCACTGCGAAATGCCATAACTATCATTTGACCATTAGGTGCTGTTGCGGTTATGCGGTTGTATTGAACTTTGCTCATAATGTCTCTCCGGTGGTTGTTGTGTTTCGATGCATTAATAATAGCAAAGGTTATTATTGTTGTAAACAACTTTAAGAGAGATAAACAGATTATTTCGCCAGCTCAGAACGAACCGGCGGGGTGGTTAGTCGTTAATGCTTCTTTTCGCCGCATCAGCAAAGCGCCTGAATTCTACCCGTACCACTTTTGCACAATCGCTAAGCGCAATTTTCAGGGCTAGATTCTGATAAGAGAATGTCCCGCTGAGCTTTTCGTGCACCGTTTCCAGTCTTTGGTTTGCGGGTAGCTGATGCTCTATCATGTAAAGCACGGCTGTTCTTTTTTGGTTGGTGGTTAGCGGAGTCACTGCTCTATGTCCTTTTTTGGCAGCGCATAGTTTAGGAAGTCCCGTAACTTTTCTGCGTCCTCAGTCGGCATAGAAGAGAGCGAAAAAATAAGCCGGTCGTCATTGGCTACGTTAAGATGCAGCTTTCCGGCTTCGACTTTTGCGGCCAATGTATGGCTGTTGTCGATTTTCATTTCTAGTGTTTTTGTTTCAGTTGTCACTCTTCACCTTCCTTTATTTGCAGTTCAAGCATATCAATAATTGCCCTTCCGATTGTGTCTCTGTAGATAAATGATATGTTGTAAGCCGTGCGCGCGCTTTTCATCGTGTCGGACACTCCTTTAGTCAACTCTTTTTCCAGCATGGATTGAATTTCATCAAGATCAAACCCGCCTATTAGGATGCACGCTTTCATGTAAGCATCAGCAAGTGGGTTATTCTCTTCGTTATTCTCGGCCCACTCAAAAGCCGTCCTGAGTGAATTGCTACTAAGTGACTTATGCTGGTTCAGATTGGAAATAACAGTCTCGACGTTCCGGTTCATTCTTCACCTTCCTCTTTTGCCTCTTCGTCTGCATACGGGTTATCAGATATGCCTTTGCCGTCTGTGTAGGCTTTGCGGCCTTGGTCTTTGATTTGATCGTAACCCGAAGGAACTTGACCGACAAAGATTGCATTATGTTCAGCGGGGCTTCTTTTTATAAATTCATCATCGTCTGGTATGTAGTTAATTTCGGTCACATCCTTATCTGAATCTTTTGCTGTTCGTATTGAGTTGACTCTGAACCATAGGCTTTTTTCGTCGCTCATTCTTCACCTTCCTTTGGCTCAAAAATATAACAAGGCATTCCCTTCTTTACTGAGTAAACATCGCTTAACACGCAAGCGGTATCAAGATGCGGAAACCCCCAGTGCTTGCATTTTTCATTGCAGTTAACGGGTTGCTTGCCTTCTGATTTGTCTAACAATTCGTTTATTGGATGTGCCATCACTCTTCCTCTTTAATTTGAACTACCCCACTGCCAGCTTCGGCCTTTAGCGTGCGGCTTGGTTTATGCCGGTTAAATCAATTCCCACTCACGCCACATTTTGATAATCGTTAGCATGATTTTGGCTTCTTCTGCTACAGCTTCATCGTGATCAGTCCGGCCTATGCGGTTTAGTGATTCGATAAACATAGATAATCCGGCGAAATATTCACAGCGTCGGGCGGGAAAGTTATCGGTCTTTATCGCTTCATCCGTCCAGTTCTTGATTAGTTCGGACAAGTAGCCCTCTAATCGTTCGGCGTGCACATCTGCCGAGCGGGTTTGAGCTATGCCACATTCAAAGTTAATCACGAATTCAGCGATTAACTGACTGGCGTTGTGAATTAACACATCGCGCTCTACCTGCATATCCCTAAGTATCGCGTGTGATTCTTCTCTTCTGGGGATGCCTAGCTTTTGGTATATGTCGGTCATTGTTTTTTTGGGCTTGTAAGCATCAGGTCAAGGTTTAAGTCAGCTATACTCCTCGGCTGGTCTCTACCTTCATTCATCTGCTTCAGTAGCCTTGCAGCCTCCAAGTCTTTGCTAACAGTTGAGATTATTGCGCCTGTAGCCCTTGTTACCGTTCTCACATGCTCACCATCCACCTTCCCATTAAGAAAGTCATCAAGCTCGTCGAAAATCATATCTCTCAATCCCTGCGTAGTCCTAACCGTGCTCATGTGCAATTCTCCATGCCATACATTTTACTAAAAATAAAAAAACAATTTCATTGCCGTGCTCTCTAATAGCGTCCCACAACCTAGTGCTTCCTAGTTCGGATTTCATGGTTCTTTGTAGGAATTGAGCGCGAAGTTTTAGATTCTTCCTCCCGTTGCTACCACAGCCTGGATTTATGTACCAGTTACTGTTGTCGCCACATATCAGGAAAAATTCTCTTACTGCAATGCACTTTTCTTCAGAACATTTTTTGACTTGACCATAAGAATTACTATTAGAGACCGACCCACAAATGCAACATGTTCTATATTCAATGCTGCAATCAACAAGATCAGAAAAACAAAGATATTTTCTTTCTGCGACCTCTCTGGCTAAGTCCCAGTAAATATCTATGATGCTTCTTTGGCTTGATGTCGCTAAGTGATCATTTTTGCCGTAGACAATGGCGCTGCTAAATACATTAAAACCGTTAAAGGGTAGCAATTAAGATTCCCTTTTATAGCTAAAAGTGCCTGATTTCGGCTCATCAAGATCAAGCCCTTTCTCGGCAAGTCCCTCGCTTATTTTTTCATGAAGAACCTCCAGTGTTTCGTATTCGGCAGTTTTTTTAATGCCGTCCTCTTTTTTCAAGTTGGTAATAGTTGTGGTGCCAAGTCCGGTTAGCCTCGCAAGGTCTTTAACCGACCACCCAAGGATACCCATTGCACCGCGAATTTGAATTCCTGTAATCACTTCTGCTGACACCTCGACCTCCTGTTGTCGTTAGCGTGTGCTTATTATTATACACGCAACAGTTCAAAAGTCTATTACAAGTGTTGAGTTTGAACTATCAAAGGAGTATATTAGTTGAATGAATCGAGAAGTTGACCGCCTAAACGCCAATCCAGACGGCCAACAGATTGCTAGATTCAACGCCGTAGCAGGCAAATTGAACGCTAACACCTATAAAATAGCACCATTCACGCAATTTTGCAGCATCGTTAGTCGTTACGCGCAGTTAGGACTGCCTGTATATAGCTTCTCAGAATTGGAGTCAAAATTGATCGAGTGCCCGACTGAGACAGGGTTATATACAGTAAGCGCAAGGGCGGGAACGGGACTAATTGAACTGAAAATAGCGCGACGTTAAGAGATACCTCTGGCAATAAGATTTAACTTTATTGACCAAGGCGACGTATAAATTGTTGAGTGGCATACAGCCCCACAGAGATTACCTAGCCTTGTAGATAGCTCTAGATCGAATGTAAGCCCATGTTGTGACAGGATCGTTTCAGGCGGCTTTAAGGTCGATAATCTGTCAAGTCAGCAATCTTAAAATGTGCTGATCTGCTTGATACGCTATACGATGGCTCCGGCGTTAATGCAGTCCAATCTTCCCCTAGTCTAGTTATAGGCTGGCTATGGGGAGATTGTATCTACTTCTCTCACTTCCAATTCACCAGCGTTAATATAGGACACGAGGCATGGCAAGCAGCATAAGTACCAGATTTGATGAGTTGATGAGTGAATTTCATAACAGCGAAGTGAGGCAGTCGAAGATACTTAGCGATAATTCAAATTCAGAGTTAGACGGAAAATCTAAATTTTCATTTGAGATAAAAGCACCCAGTTGTTATGTAGTTCGTCATTACTGGTTTGCATTTACTGCCGATTACGTTTGGCTCACTGAGCATGCGCGGAGTTATGACAGCATACCGGCTTATGATTTCTATAGATTGGACTACTCCCCGTTGCTGGGGAAAAAAGTTGCCCAGATTTTTCGTGAGCATCAGGCTTATCAGGCGTTATTAGATAGCAAACACCACCAAAAAGAGGAGCGGCGAAAAGATAGACTGATGAATTGGGCTAAGAAAAACCCACTTGAGTTTGCCTATTGGGAAAACTCGGATGAATTTTTATAAACCTAAATAGTAATGCCTATAGAAAAGGAATAGATAAAATGACAGATAAAAAAATGCCGCGTCGTGCGTTCTACGCAGAATCAAACCCAACAACGATAGATAAGCTGTGGTATCAATTCAAGGAGCAACCAAAATCAGATTATCCTTGGGCGGATAAATTCGTGTGCGGCTTCCCATTGCCAGACTTTCAGCGTGGATCAGTCTGGACTGAGGAAATGAATGTATCGTTCTTAGAGTCGATTTGGCTTGGTTACGATACAGGCTTTTACATGCTTAGCAGTTACGAAATGAACAATGAAGGTACGCTTTGTAAATATTCAGATTGTGTCATTGACGGGCAACAGCGACTAACCGCTATTGAGAAATATTGGAAGGATGAATTTCCTGTGCTGGGTTATCGGTGGAGTGAGATAACCGAAGTTGACAGACGGGGATTTAGGCAAACTGGATTCGGTCACAAGCTAGTTAATAG